>JAHCIT010000012.1 GCA_026129095.1 Deltaproteobacteria bacterium | reverse complement strand
TTCCCAGGGGCTAGGTCCGCCCAGTGGCCACGCCTCACCTCAAACGAGGCGTGGTGAGCCGTGGTGAAGCGTGGTGGCTGTAATTGACTGTTTTCACTCGCTATTTTTGTGTGATATCCATCACTTTCTACCGGCCTGACCCGTGTTGAGGTGTGGCGAAGCGTGGTGAGCCGTGGCGGCGGCCCGGTTCACCGGCCGGGCGCAACCGGCTGGCGGCCGGTTTTCCGGGACGCTGATTTCCTTAAATCGAATCAATTTGCGGAATCTTCAGGATGTTTGAAGACTGTCCATTCAATGGAGTGCGACGCCCCCTGTCCGCTGCCCATTATACCACGGAGGCCTGAACGGTCCGGTCGGCTTCCAACGGATGCAGCCGGGTATCCGTTTCAGGAGCGGTGGCTTCCGGCTGTGGCCGCCCGGCGGGTGTGAACCCCTCGACGGCGAGCACCTCCCCCGTGAAGGGATCGTGCCGGATGAGGACGTTCTCGCGCACGGCGAAGTAGTCCGGGGCGCGCCAGCCGAGCTCGCGGGCGGCGGCGTCGAGGATATCCTCGGTTGTGCAGAACACGACAGCGTGTATCTCCCCGATCCAGGCGGCGGCCAGTTTCGCCCGGTCGTCCCGCACGATGTCCACTACCCACCGGCCTGCTTCCTGCCTCGCGATGAAGCCGAGCGCGTAGTGGCCCTCCAGCACGCTGGCGACGGACTGGAACCGCTCCGGCATTTCGTGGACGGCCGCGCCGGTGTACTGGTGGAGGATCACCTCCGAGTCGCAGGAGCTGAACATCCGGGTCAGTTTCGCGTCGTTCTCGATGCGGCCGTTGTGGATCATTGCTGCCGTGGTTCCGAACGTGCGGCCGTCGGGCCCCTGGCGGTAAGGGCCAGTGCCGCAGACGAACGGGTGCGTGTTCCGGAGCGACCGGGCGCAGTTGGCCCGCCGTGCATGCACCAGAATGGCGGCGATATCGGATCCGGGGCCCTCTCCATCCCCGATATGCTCGTATACCGGGGCGGGAACGAGGGCGGGGCCATAACTGGCCGCGATTTTTTCCGCGAGCCGGACGGAAGCGGACCCGCCTCCGAACGCCTGCGCGGCCGGAAACCACCGCTCGGCGAACAGCCCCCCGCCACGCGAGAGCGCCGCGTAGCCGTAGCCATCGCTATCGGCCTGCGTCTGCACGCCATGGGCGGCGCGGACAAACTCCCACGCAGCCTGCGAATACCCCTGGGGAACATGCGGAATCATCAGCAGCTTGCACATGGCGCATCAGCCTCTCTCTCACATCACCAGACAACAGGGTCTCAGGCCGGCAGGTGAAGCCGGTAAACCTGGAACCGGCCATTACCCGCCGGGAGCGCATCCACATTTCCAAAACCGGCTTCGGCGGCATAGTCGCGGAGCATTGCCGGACGCAGCACCGATCCGGTTCCCGCCGAATGGACGCCGGTCATCGCCGACGGGAGGCCGTGAAACACGCTCTCGCCATAGCGGAACCAGTCGGGCGTCCCGTTCCACGGGGAGAAACGCTCCCCCACCCGGTAAGCCGCCACCAGCACCGCGCCATCCGGGCGGGCGAGCCGCCGCATGGCCATCAGCATGCCCACCGGATCGGCTGCCGCGTGAACGCTGTCGATGGCGATCACCAGATCGTATTCGCCATCGCCGCCGGCTTCGGCCGCGCCGACGGCATGAAACCGGACCCGGTGGTGCAGGTCTTCCACCCACGCCTCGGCGCGGGCCGCATCCACCGATGGCGCGTCCGGGTCGAAACCGTCCACATGGACCAGCGGGTATGCCCGCGCCAGGCCGATGCTGGACCAGCCGTAGCCGGAGCCGATGTCCGCGATGCGGGCCGCCGGGGCTTCTGTCAGCCGGGCCCGCAGGCCGGGGACGGCCGGAATCCACACCTGCGGGAGTTCGTTCAGATACACCAGCCGGTTCAGCCGGGCCTGTCCCTCGCGCAGGTCGCGCCCGTAATCGTCGGGCGAAACGCCGCCGCCGCTCCGGAACGCCGTGGCCAGCATCTGCACCGGCCGGACCATGCCGGCGAGCATCTGTGTTACCGGCGCGAAAAATTCGCGGCTGTCGGGGTCGGCCAGAACCTCCCGTGCGCCGTCCGCCAGCCGGTAACGGCGGCGGTGGGCAGGGGCTTTCTCGTCATCCACAATGAGGATTCCCGACATGGCCTGCTGCTCAAGCCACTCGCGTGCGTAGCGCTCCTGCGTGCTGGTGCGACCGGCCAGCTGCATCGACGTGAGCGGTCCGTCGGCCAATGACCGGTAGTAACCCAGCTGGTCGCCCAGATAGATGCTGAACATCTCCAGCGCACCGGCGGTGCCCTGGATCAGCCGCCCGGCGATCTCCTCGCTGGGCGACTGGATTTCCTCTTCGATGATCTGCGCTGCCTGCATGGTGTTGTTCCTGCTCCTTGCTCCCGGTATACTATACCAACCGGTTGGTATAGTCAGGATAGACGAGAATACTACCTTGTCAACACTATTTTTATGCTCTGCACATATTCAAAGTATATATTAGTAATAACAGGTAGTTATGAAAATACAAACTTTTGCTTTTGAAATATTTATGTGGTTGACATATACCAACTAGTTGGTATATTCATAGACAGGTTTGGAGATCACATGCTGGAAAAACCGGATACACGCGACCGCATCCTCGACGCCTCAACCACCCTTGTCCTTCAGAAGGGGTTTACCGCCATGTCGATCGACGATGTGCTGGCGGCGACCAGTCTCACCAAGGGCGGTTTCTTCTATCACTTCAAGAGCAAGCAGGATCTGGCCAAGGCCCTGATCCAGCGGTTTTCGGACGTGGAACTCCAGTTCATGATCCGCCTGTTCAGACGCGCCGAGGAACTCTCCGACGATCCCCTCCAGCAGATGCTCATCTACCTCAAGCTCCTCCAGGAGGAGTTCCGGCCCGGCGGCAGCGCGGCCACCGGCTGCCTGTTTGCGGCCTACTGCTACGAGGCCCAGCAGTTCGACGAAAGCGTCCTCATCGCCTGCTCGACCGGGGTCCAGGACCACCGGCGGTACGTCGCCGAGCGCATGGACAGAATCCTCGCACGCTACCAGCCCGCCTGCCCGGTGACGGGGGCCGAACTGTCGGACCAGCTCTTCTGCGTGATCCAGGGCGCGTTTGTTGTCGCCCGGTCAGTCGGCGACACCCAGGTGATCGTCCGCCAGATCGAACTGGCGCGGGAACTTCTCAAGCTGCTGTTCCGCCCCGCTTCCTGACCGGTAGCTCTACTGAACCGCCAGCTTCCCGTAGGACAGGATTGACCGGTAGACGATCGCCGCCGTCACCAGTGCCAGGGCAAAGCTGGCCATCGAAACCCGGCCCGCCAGACGATGCGCCGGTTTCACGTCCGGACTGGCGGCAACCCGCCGGGAGAGCACGTAGGCCCGGATGCCGCTCACAAGAAACGTGAAAACGAACGCCTCATGCACCCGGAGCACCACGACCGAAAGGTCCGGCCACGCGCCGAGATCCTCCCGGCCAAGGAAGGCGAGCTTTCCGGCATAGGAAACAACAAACAGCCCCACCAGGGCGGCCGATACCAGCATCAGTTTCCGGTGGAGTTCCACGTTCCGGCGGCGGACGCTAAGCACGCCGGCCGCCGCCACGATGAAGGCGGCTATCATGTTCAGAAACGCGAAAGTCCAGAAGCCGGTATGTGCGCTCATGCAGGACAGCTTAACCGGTCCGTCAACGAAAGGGCCGGGTACTGTCAGGCACCCATGTGGTACGGACGGAAGGGCGCTTCGCGTGTCTCCCGCACCTGGAGACGGTTGTCTATATACCGGCGGCCGATCCGGTCGGCGATCCGGCGGCCTCCGGGCATGAAACGGCGGGCGGTATCGGCGGCGAATACCGCCGGAAAGACGGCCGGAGCGAACCACAGCCACTGCCTGGCGGGATCCAGCTCCATCCGGTCAAAGAATTTCCGGCCGTTCGCCAGACGGTAGAAACCGTGCGAGGCATGAATGTCGATCCCGTCCAGTATCCGGCCGAGTGTGCCCTCATCCTCGCGGAGACGGGCGTTCATGGTGGACTGCGTGAGCGCCTTCGCCCTTGGATCGAAGGCGTTACGCGTGGTGAGAGTCATCAGCGTCCCGATCCGCCCCAGATCGGCAAACGACTTCGGGTTGAGATCGTCCACCACGCCGATCAGGTGCCCATGATAACGCCACAGGTGCATCACATCGGCATACTCGCCCGGCGTCATCACCGCGCCCAGGGCAGCCAGCAAGTAGCTGTGGGTCATGAACATGCCTATGTTCGCTCCAGCCATGTCGAGTTGGGGGATCGGCATGCCGAGGCTCGCGGTATCCCACTTGCCCATCTTGAGCAGGTGATACCGGACGAGCGAATGGAGCACCCGGACGCGAACCACCGTCCTGAAGCCGTCACCGGACCGCCTGAGTGCGCCCGGCTGCTGGATGCCGAGCCGCCAGCGGGAGGTTTCCTTGAGCCGTCTGGCGACGGTTTTCTCGCCGAGCGAACCGGTCATGTAGAGCGGCATGCCGGCATTGGCATTCACATAGGTCTGCGCGAAGGCGAGCCGGGCAAAGAGCCACGATAGGGGCGCATAACGCCGCATGGCGGCAGCCCCGCGCTCGACCCGTTCCCAGTCCACCCAGGCGGGCACACTGTCCAGTTCGGCGAACAGGAGCCGGAGGGCCTCCGGGGCATCTTCCACCTTCTCTATGCCGTGATCGAGGGCAGTGTCGAGCATGGCGCGGGCCTTCGGGTAGCCGAGTTTCGGATAGAGGGCGGCGAAATCATCCGCGAGGGGATCGCCCATGATGGCGAGTTCCCGCGCCCGCTCCCAGGCTTTCTCGGATGGCACACGCTGGCGAGGGACTTTCTCGCCCGACAGGATCCCCGTCAGCACCCGGTTCCACATGGCCCCATCGGGTGCCCACCGCCGCCGTTTTGTTCCGGCAGGCTCCGGCGGCAAGTCACGTACAAACAGCTTGCGGGGACGGTGACGCCCCGGCACGAGCGAGGGATCCAGCCGGAACGTCCCGTCGGGACGGAACAGGCTGGTGTTGTCGAGTGCAGGCATACCCATAAAGACAAGTATGTCCGAGCAATTGCTCAGTGTATACTCGGACCGGGGATTGCCATGCCAAAGCGCAGTAAAATCACTTTAAAACGCCGCAGAAAGCCTTCCATAGAAAGCGCGAGGAAAACCGTTGACGCAATTATTGAAGGAACTGCTCGTACTCTGGTGAAACGGGGCTATGCGGGAACCACCACCAACCACATCGCCCGCGAGGCGGGCGTCAGCATCGGTTCTCTCTATGAATACTTCGGGAACAAGGACGAGGTCATCGCTGCCCTGATCGACCGGTTCGCCGACCGGGGCTTCTCCCATGCCGTCCGGCAGGCCCAGCTCGCCATGCCGATGCCCCCGGCGGAGGCGGTCCGGTTCTGGCTGCACGGGATGGTCGAGTTCATCGCCGCCGACGCGCCGCTGGTGCGGACCCTCTACCAGCAGGTGCCCTTCGTCTGGGAACTTCCCCGTGTGCAGGGGATGGTGTCCCAGGTGGAACGGCTCGGCCTCCAGTTTGCCGACATGCAAGGGGTCCGCGGACCGGCGACCCGGATGCAGGACCGTTTCTACGTGATCGGCGTGGCCATCGGCGCCAGTATCATGCAGATCGCCACCGACCCTTCCACTACCGCACGGCGCAGGGATCTCACCGACGAGCTGGCCCTCATGCTGGTCCGGTACCTGAAGCTCGGCGGCGAGCGGGCGATTACTGGTGCTGCCAGACCTTGAAGGCGGATACAATCAGGATTGCCGCCAGTAACGGCAGGAGCACGGCGTCCGGGACAACCCCCAGCAACAGGCCGCCGATGCCGGCACCGGCGAAGGAACCTGCGGACATGGCGGCGACGAATCTGCCGTTATCTCCCAGCACTGAAAAACTGCCGTCGCGGCTGTAGCGTGTGAATCCGGCCAGCATGGTCGGCAGGCTCACGCACAGCGAAAGGCTGCCCGCCAGTTTCAGGTCGCAGCCGAACAGCATCACCAGGGTCGGAATCAGCAGTTCCCCTCCCGCGACCCCCATCAGCGAAGCGACCGCACCAATACCGAAACCGGCAGCGGCTCCCGCAACCACAAGCGCCGTTCCGTCCAGGGCAGGAATACCGTCGCCGCCGCCATGCCCGGCCAGCAGCGCTCCCGCTATCAGGACGAGCAGAACCGCCAGGACCCGGTAGAGCGTCCGGCTGCTCATCCGCACGGCCCAGGCCGCGCCCAGCCAGGCGCCGAGAAGGCTTCCAGCCAGCAGGTTGGCAACAATGGGCCAGTGGCCGGAGAGTTCGCCGACAGGCACCGCCTTCGTGCGGAACACCAGCGCCGAGGCGACCACCACCAGGCTCATGGCCTTGTTCAGGATCACTGCCGGTAGCGCGGCAAACCCGAAAAGCCCGATGAGCAGCGGGAGCCGGAACTCTGCCCCGCCGAGCCCGATCAGGCCGCCCAGAACGCCGATCACCATCCCTCCGGCGAATGCCAGGGGCAGGCGGAATCGTAAAACCGGTGCATTGTCAGCCGGGTCTTTATCCATATAGCGGTTCTGCATGGTCCGCAGGGGGCCGGGTTGCAAGAAGCGCGGAAGACAATACAGTTATTGACACTATTATCCTTCAGAAGTAATATTACGTGACAGAAATTAATTACCCATAATTGGTAATAATGATGAAACCCAACGCCAAACGCCTGATTCTCGACCTCTTGCTCGCCGCCGGTGACCTCCCGCTCACGGCCCGGCAGGCGGTAGCCGCCGGCGCACTGTTCGGAATCAGCGCAAACTCCATCCGCGTGACGCTCGCCCGGCTGTCGTCCGGCCGGTTCATCGAGCCGTCCGAACGGGGCAGCTACCGGCTGGGACCGGCCGCCCGGAAACTGGCTGGTGAGGTCGCCACCTGGCGGAAGGCCGAGTCGCGGCTCCGGCCCTGGAACGGATCGTGGATCGCCGTGAGCTGCGGTGCGCTGGGACGCAGCGACCGGCCAGCCCTGAAGCGCCGGGACCGGGCGCTCCAGATGCTCGGTCTGCGCGAACTGGACCGCCACCTCTATATCCGCCCGGATAACATCGAGAAGAACGCCGACGCCGTCCGCACGCGCCTGTACCACCTCGGCCTGGAGCCGAAAGCAGCGGTCTTTGTCATTTCGGATCTCGATGCCCGGCGCGAAGCCAGGGCCCGGGCCCTCTGGAACACGGCGAAACTGAATGCCGGTTACAGGAAGATGCGCCTCGAACTGGAAGCGTGGATGCAGAAAGCACCTGGACTGGAGCAGGCCGCCGCCGTGCGCGAATCGTTCCTGCTGGGCGGCGAGGCCATCCGGCAGGTCGTGTTTGATCCGCTACTGCCCGAGCCGCTCGCTGACCCGGTCCTCCGCCGGGCGTTTTTCGCCGCCGTCACGAGGTTCGACCGGACCGGGCATGAAATCTGGCGAAGCCTCATCCAGGGCGACGCCAGGGCCGCGTGACGTTCCATGAGCAAGATGAAGGAGAACCTGTCCATGTCCACCACTACCAGCACTCCGGTGCAATATGTGACGCCGGAGCAGCTCGCCGGGCTGAAGAAACTGAGCAATGTCCGCGGCCTTGCGTCTGTCGCGTTCACCTGGGGCTGTATCATCGGCGCGTGGGCGCTCTACATCTGGAAGCCCGGCGTCTGGACGTTCCTTGCCGGCTGGATGGTGGTGAGCGGACGGCACCTGGCCCTCTCCATCCTGATGCACGAGGGCGCACATGGCGCGATCCTCAGCAACCGCAAGTGGAACGACCGGATATCCCAGTGGCTGACCGCCTATCCCACGATGGCGGACACGGTCGTGTACCGCATGTACCACCTCCAGCACCACCGCTACACCTGGACGAAAAATGACCCCGATATCGGCCTCGCCAGACCCTTTCCGATCACGCCGAGGAGTTTCTTCCGGAAGATGGCCCGCGATCTCACCGGGCGGACCGCCTACCATCGCTACCGTTCGCTGCTCCGGCTGTCGGCCGGGCTCACCCCGGCGGGCAAGGGACGGGAAGGAAAATCGTGGGGTTTCATCCTGAAAAACCTGTGGCAACGGCAGAAGGGGTTTTTCATCACCAACTCGCTGATCCTCGCCGGACTCACGGCTGCCGGACGCCCCGAGGTGTTTTTCCTCCTCTGGTGGCTCCCGGCCCTGACTGGCTACAACGTGGTGCTCCGCATCCGCAACATCGCCGAGCATGCAATGATCCCAGACCCCAGTGACGAACTGAAGCAGACGCGCACGACACTGGCGCCGTTCTGGGTGCGGTTCTTCATGGCGCCGCACCATGTGAACTACCATCTGGAGCACCACCTCTATATCTACGTCCCGCACTACAACCTGCCGAAGATGCACCGGATGCTAAGGGAAAACGGTGTGCTGGAGCGGGCGGAAATCGCCCACAGCTACATCGATGTGCTCCGGAAGGCCGCCTCGGCCGAAACGAGCGAGTTCGACGGCAAGGCGAGGAACCTGAAGGCGGGGTTCTAGGGCACCGGAAAACGGGCGCAAGCCCCAGGATAACGGCCAATTTGCCAGGTCCAGCCCGCGCTGCCTAGCCTTGGGAGCCAGGGAGTACAGCCATGCCCAAAACAATTGCGATCACTACTCCCACGGGCAACGTCGGCAGGAAGCTGCCCGCCTACTACCGGGACGCGCAAAAACTGGGCCTCAACCTGGTAGTGCTGGCGCGCAAGCCGCAATCGGTGAGCCAGTGGGCCGAGGCTGGCGTTCGGGTCTGCACTGGCCGTCTCGAGGACCGGGATTTCCTGGTGGAAGCGACACGCGGCGTGGATGCCCTCTACTGGGCGACTCCGAACTCCTTTCCTCCGGACCTGACCATGCGCCGCGGCTACCGGATGTTCGCCGAATAAGCGGCCCATGCGATCAGGACCAACCGGATCGCCCACACCGTGCATCTCTCCGGCTTTGCGCATGTGGATGACGGCGGCGGGGAGCGTTCGCTGTTCGGAGCCCTCGCCGACACCGAAAAGATCCTTGGTCAGGCGGTTGAGGAACTGCAAAACAATTACCCGGATAAAACCTACGGCATTACCCACGTCCGCGCCGGCTTTTTCTTCGAGAACCTGCTCGGCCAGCTCGACGACATCCGTGACAAGGGACGGCTCTATCTGCCGGTCAACCAGAAACGGCGGATACCGATGGTGGCCAGCCACGACGTGGCGGACAAGGTGGCGGCCAGCCTGATCCAGGATCCTCCCAAAGGCCGGGTGATCCGCGGGGCCTGGGGGCCACGGGACATGTCTTTCGCTGATGTCGAGACATCACTGACCGAAGGGCTGGGACGCCGGATTCGCGTGATCCGGCTTCCACGCGCGGTGGTCCGTTTCCAGATGCTGAGAATTGGCCGTGATCCGCGGACAACCGACGCGCTCATGACCACCTTTAAAGCCATCACCAAAGGAAAAGTAACGGCCGATCCGCCACGGGATGCATCGTCAACGACCCCGATGTCGCTCACGCAGTGGGCCGCGCAAGTGCTCAAACCCCTGGTCGAGGGCCTCGACGGAGAAGTGTGCCCTGCCCGCATTCAGTACGAGGCACCAGAGTGACCCGCCCGGAATCTATGTGAGATAGGCCGGTTTCCGAAAGCCACGCCAGATCCGGCCCCTCGGAAAACCGGCAATGCAGCTCCGGCAACCCGCGTGGCGAGGGCCGTTCACCCCAGCGCGTGGCCGAACACGTAGACAGCCTGCAGCCAGCCGGCGATTCCGCCCAGTACGGCACCGACAAGGATCAGCTTCCACTCGTCCTGCTGGAAAGCCGGACGCAGCACACCTTCAAATGCCTCCGGTTCCAGGCCTCGGAGTTTTTCAGTCATTGAATCCGCGACATTCAGGGTTTTCTCCACGAAACTCCAGAGGATTCCGCCCTCCTGCGTCAGGCGAACCTCCATCTGCCGTTCGATGATGCTGCTGATCCTGCTGCGACCGGCCTGCTGGAGCATCACCCCACCGACCGGGTGCTTCCCATAGGTATCCATGGCCTCTCCGACCCGCCGCTGGAATATCCCCTGGATCGTCTCACGCCCCCTGCCGGATGAAAGCTGTCCAACGACATTGACCGGAGTGAGCATGGTCGCCGAAACGGTAGTGGAGAATCCGGCGGCTACTTCATTCTGCCGCTTGTGGAAGAGGCCGTGGAACTCGAACGGACCGAACTTTTGGGGTGTTTTCGGCTCGAAGATCATCTTCATGGCAAGCCAGTTGGTGACATATCCCACCAGCACGCCGGCCAGCGGCAGCGTCCACCATTTCGGGAAGATCACCCAAACGGCCATCTGCAGCAGGCCGAACAGGAAGCCGAAATACAGGCCGGAAATCCTGATGAACCGGAACTCCCTGCTTCCGGCCGTGAGAAAAAGCCTGTTCAGGATCGAGCGGTCCTTCAGGATCGCCTGTTCAATGGCGGCGGCGATGTCGATCACCTCGTGCGCCTCGTCCTTCAGATCGTCCAGCGCGGCCGCCGCCAGCTTTTCCACCTCCGCACGAACAGTATTCCGCACCTGCGTGCGCGCCTTTTCGTCCAGGCCATTCCACAACGGCGCTGCGAAATCCTGCACAGCGGTATCCAGAATGGAATCGGCCAGTTCCCAAAGCCCAGGGCGGACCGAAGGGATCATCGTTTCGGCGTCCAGCGAGGCCAGCAGTTCTTTCACGTTCACCAGACGGGTGGCAATCAGGATGGCGATGTAACGCCCCATCCGGTGCGCGGCATTCGGTATGATCCCCTGCCAGCCCAGATACGGACGGATGCCCACGAACTCGACCGGATGGAAGAGCATCTGCACCGCCACCACGTTGGTTCCCCATCCGACGACACCCGCAATCACGGGGATCAGAAGGATCTGCCAGCTTGAGATCAGGGTATCTGCGAGGGAACTGATAGGGCCACACTCCGCCTGACGGCCTCCGCGAATAGCGGAGGCCGTCCCGTGATGACCGGATCACCAGCCAAACCGGGCGGGCGGAAGTAACCGATAGCAGGCGGATGGGCAATCAGCGGACTTGAATCCCCCCGCTTGTTACGCCGCGTCCTTCGCCTGGGGCTCCGGCCGCGTCAGTTCCGACGGCTGGCGTTCCCACCCGTTGTTGGGCTTGAGACGGGCAGTATCGAACAACCGGGATACGTGGCCGGCGATATCTTCAGCCAGTACCGAAGCGGGTGATGCCTGGAACCCGCCCTGGATGCGGGTCACGGGTTGCGCCTTCTCCGCCGGCTGGTCCATCCGGTGTTCCAGCCTGAGCAGCGCCGGCTGCTGGAAGATACCCAGCCTGAGCGCGATCCAGGTCCAGACGGCGAGGACGGGCGACAGGAGCGAGAACACCGCCTCGGTCCAGGTCAGTCCACCGTTAAAGCGGACGATATCCACGAAAAGCTGCCGGGCTTCCCGCCGCGACTGCCGGGTCGGTCCGAACAGCATGGGCGGCGTCAGCGCCGGCAGCGCATCGCGGGTCGACTGGGTGAGCTTGCGGGCCCGGTCCTTCAGTATCGGGTTCGGCGAATCCTTCAGGTTCCTGGAACCCTCATGCCAGACGCGGAGGAGACGCACGATGGACGGCCCCAGCCGGGCGAAATCCTGCCGGAACAGGTCCTTCTGCAGGGCCTCAAGCTCGGCTGCGGTGAAGTTCGGGTGCTGGAAATGCATGGAAAAGCCGTCCCACCGCCGGAGGTCGGGGTTTTCCTGGTAGTTCGGCAGGTAGCGCCCTTCGGCCATGACCTGCTGGTGAAACGGTGTGCCGGGGAAGGCGAAATAGATCAGCACCTGGTAAAGCGACGGTTTCAGCTTCATCAGGTAGTCGAACTCCTTCAGTATCTGCTCGCGGGTCTGGTAGGGAAAACCGATGATCATGGACGCGAGGATATTAATGCCCCGGCTGTTCAGCGAGGCGTAGAGATCGTCAAGCGACTTGCCCTGGAGTTTTCCGTAGCCGGAATTCACTCCTTCAAACGCTGTCCAGATGGTTTCGAATCCCATCTCGGCAATCTCGTCGGCGGAGAACTGGGAAAGTCCCTTGACGCTGCCGAATCCCATGAGCGGAAACGACCGGCCGTGCTGGCGCACCAGCGAGAGGAACTCCTGGGCGCGGGGCTT
This sequence comes from Deltaproteobacteria bacterium, assembly GCA_026129095.1. NCBI lineage: Bacteria > Pseudomonadati > Myxococcota > Myxococcia > Deltaproteobacteria bacterium. The sequence continues at coordinate 60,023 of JAHCIT010000012.1, read as the reverse complement.
GTGAAGAAAGAAATCCTCGTCGATCAGGATATAGCCGCTGATCTGGTCACCGTGTTCCCGCGCGAGATCGTCCATGCGGACCAGCGCGTCGAATATCTCCCGCCCCGTCCGGGCAAAGGGGACGTATTTGCGCTTGAAGAAATGCGACGTGCAGCAGAAGTCGCAGCCGTTCGGACAACCAAGCCCGGCGGTGACGTGGGCCACCAGTGCAGGCTGCTGGTAGGAGTACATCCGCACGGTGGGAATGGGCGCGTAGGGATGGACGACCGGCCGGTCCAGCGGCTCATCCAGCAGCTTCCGCAGGAATCCAATTCCCTCCTCGCGGCAGATGTGGTCTGCGAACGGTGACAGCAGGCTGTCCGGGAGCACTGTCCCGTAGCCGCCGAAAATGATCCGGGCACCGGGCGCATGCCTGCGGACCAGTTCCGACATTTTTCGAGCCTTGTGGAAGGTGGCCACGACGAAATTGATCCCCACATGGCTGTAACGGCCCGATTTCAGCTCGCGGACAAATTCACGCTCCGAGGGGTAGTGCAGAACCGTACAGGGGGTCTCGATGTTCCCGGCGAGATAGTCGATCGCCCAGCAGCGGATCACCTGCCGCAGGCTGAATATCCCCTGCGCCCGGGTGACCTGTGCATGGAAAAGCTCGGCTCCGACGGAATCGCCTTCACCGGGTCCGCCGAACGGGCGGATGACTGACGTGAGAAGTAACCTGTTTTTCATTTGTGCCTCCACTGGCTGACTGTTTCCTGTTTCCCCTAAATGCCCGGAGTCTCTTTCCAACAGTTCACCGGTAGACACAAGTGGAAACCGCCGCGCGAAGACGATCATACAAACAAATTACAGTTTCCCGGTTCCGGTGAGCCGGAGGGCACCGTCATCATGGATACAAAAGGTCGCCGTACCTGACGGGTATCATACCGGCCCTGCCGGAATCGAAACGATACTGGGATTAGCCCGCTCAGGAGGGCGTACAAATCCATGATCAACATAACCAAGCTGCTCTATGACATTGATACGCCGGGTGACTCCATCCGGTATGGAACCAGGGCTGGTGAGGCATCCGATGACGGCCGGGCACCGCGCTCCGCTGCCGGCCGGAAACCGGTGGTTGTCTGGAACCTGACCCGGACCTGCAACCTCCGGTGCGTCCACTGCTATTCAAGCTCCGAGGCCCGGCGGTACCCGGGCGAACTGGATACCGGACAGGCCAAGGCGCTCATCGACGATCTGGCGGATTTCGGCATCCCCGCCCTGCTCCTCTCCGGCGGCGAGCCCCTGACCCGCTACGACTTCTGGGAGATCGTCCCCTATGCCCGAAGCAAAGGGCTGCGCCTGACACTCTCCACGAACGGCACACTCATCGACCTGGAAACCGCCCAGCGGCTCAAGGACTCGGGGTTTACCTACGTGGGTATTTCCCTGGACGGAATTGGGGCGGTGAACGACCATTTCCGCGGGAAGGAGGGGGCATTCGAGGCCGCCGCCAGCGGCATACGGAACTGCCTCAAGGTCGGCCAGCGGGTCGGACTGCGGCTCACTCTGACCCGGCACAACGTGGCCCAGCTGGACGGCATATTCGACTTCATTCGCGCCGAAGGGATTCAACGTGCCTGTTTCTATCATCTGGTCTACTCCGGGCGTGGTGACGGGATGCGCTCCGACGATCTCACCCATGCCGAGACGCGGCAGGCAATCGACCGGTTGGTCGAAAAGGCCGACGAACTGCACCGGGCCGGCACGATGATCGATCTTCTGACCGTCGATAACCATGTTGACGGCGTCTACCTCCTGCAGAAAATACAGCAGCGGGATCCGGAACGGGCCGCCCAGATCGCCGAGCGGCTCACCTGGAACGGGGGCGGCCGCTACTCGTCGGGGGTCGGCATCGCCGACATCGACTTTCTGGGCAATGTCCACGCCGACCAGTTCTGGATGGACCACACCTTCGGGAACGTGAAGGAGCGGAAGTTCAGCAGCATCTGGACCGACCTCAGTGACCCTCTGCTCGCGGGGCTCCGTGACCAGCCGGGACGGATCGGGGGGAAATGCTCGGTCTGCAAGTGGTATCCAATGTGTGGTGCCGGCCTGCGGGTGCGGGCGCAGCGGGTCTATGGAACACCGTGGGCTCCGGACCCCGCCTGTTACCTCACGCTTGAGGAGTGCGGGATTTCAACCGGCCAGATGTCCTCCCTGCGGGATGCGGGCAACTGGCGCGAGCCACCGGCGCATCTGTGCACCATGTGATAGAATAAAATCACAACTAGCGCTGCCCGGCGGTGGCAGGCTTGAGACAGCATGATGAGAAAAATTGCACTGTCGTTGCTGATAGTCTGGCCCGTCGTCTGCGGGGCACAGCAGCCCGCCGTCCTGGACAAGAAGAAGCTCGAAATGGCCCTCGCCAGGGTGGAGGCGGCGCTGAAAGGCCAGGAAGTCCACGGTGATGTCGCTTTCCTGCTCGGCCAGGTCGAGAAGTGGTCAGGACACCGCGTGGATATCCGGCTTCCCGGCTACGTCGAGGCAAAAAAAGACATCTACCCGGTATCGCTGGAGTATTACCTCTGGACCATACGGCACGAAGCCATCGCATTGCCCCAGTCACCGCAACCCCGCGCATCCAGTCACGGGACCTCCGCATCTGCAGGAATTCCCGCCAAGGCAGCTCGCGACAACATGCGCTGGAGCCAGGATTTTGACCGTGCGTATCACCAGATGGGCAAAAGGGTCATGCAGATCATGTCCGATGCCATTACTTGTGAGCCTTTGGGAAAGGACGGGAAACCCCGGAAAGGGCGGAATCTGGTCGGATTGCCGGATCAGGGCTACGTGCTGACGCACCAGGCAATCGGCCTGCTGATCGCCCGTTTCCGGAAATGCTTTTCGACGGATTCCGACATGGAACTGGGAGCCTATACCCGGCGTATCCATGACGAGTTTATCGTGAACCTCGACATTCTCTCCGACCTGCAGGCCGAGCGGGCGCTGACGCTGATCCTGACCGGACAGAAGCACCTCATCCCCGCGGAGTTCGCAAACCGCCTGGCCAGATCCCAGCGCCCGGATGGCACCTGGGCATTCGATGAGCCGGTCATTACTCAGAGGCTTATGCTGCCGGAACATACCACGGGGCTCGTGTTCGCCGTTCTGGCTGCATTTGCGGGTGATATCTAACTATTACGCCTGACCCATCCGGGGAGGGTCCAGTGGCTCAGGACTATGGCTGGAACTGGATTGCCAGCCCCACCGCAGCCACGACCAGCCCCGCCGTCTGCGCGATGCCCAGCTTCGGAAATGATACCTTGCGGCCGAACCGGGAAAGTGTGGCGATGACGACAAGCCCTTCTCCCACTCCCGGCAGCAGCGAATAGATAGGCAGCCAGCCCAGAAAGCAGAAGACACCCACCAGACCGATCAGCCCGGTGTGAACCAGCAGGCTTATGTTGCGGAATCTCGCCCGCCGGTCCTCGTCATGGGCTCCAAGCGCTTCGATCCAGAGGCGGACATGCACCGTGGCGGCCACCTGGACAAGTGTATAGACGAGTGCCGCCTGTGCGATCGGAAGGGGTATCAGTTTGTACCCGGCCGAGCCGGAAACCAGCATCCCGAAGCCGAGAACAAAGGCCGCCACCGACTCAAACTGAACGGAGCGCCGTTCCTTCGGCGGCGACATCAGGAAATGGATGGCCAGCGAACCCAGCCCCATGCCGCAGGCAACCATGAGCCCGGCCGGGACACCTGACAGCACAAATCCCGCCAGTGCGATCAGCACCGCAAGCACGACAGGAGCCGTCACATAGGGACGCCGCGACGGATGGACTATCCAAGTCTTGACCCCCGTGCTGGAGAGCACGAGCAGTACCCACGAAAGCCCGGCCATGGCTGCCGAAGCCGCGTGCTCCCAGTTGAGCGCAACCCCCGCCGCCGCAGGCAGGATCGCCATCACATAGAACCCATGCTCGCGTGGGAACAGTTCATGTGCCTTCAAACGCATACGGGGCCTCCACAGCCCCAGTCTGGCACCGGCCGGAACCGGGCAATATGACCGATTTCATACTCTCAAAAGGGCTCCGCCCGGGCCCTCAGGAGGCCCAGGCGGAGCGGCAAGAGAGGCGGGGCTGCCCGCCCGCCACACTTATCAGTAGACGTCGTTCTTCGTGTTATACACGTTGAACTTGCCGGTCGGGGTGATCAGCCAGTCACCCTTGATGCTCTTCTTCAGGGTCATGGTCTTGTCGTCATAGACCAGGATCTCGCCTTCCTTGTCCCACACCGACACCCACACCTCGTCACCGGCCTTGTTGTATTCGAAGTGGACGATACGGCCCCGGTCAGTCGCCCGGAAGCACTTTTCAATTGCCGCCGTCTTCTTGCTGAGAACGCAGATCGTCTGCGCCTTTTCGGCGTCGGAGTTCAGAGGCGCGTCTGTCCACACCCAGGGGGACTTGTCATGGGTCTTGATGAACAGCCCGCCGGCGCGGCCCTTCAGCTCGATGTCACGGACAACCTTCCAGGCGTTCTTCTTGTACTTGCGGCTCTCCGGATCGGTTCCGATGAGGCTCATCCGCCCCTCGCCGATATGGGTTGTTGCCCAGACCGGCCCGTATTCCGGGTCCACCCAGTTGGCACCGCGCCCGGGATGCGGCTTGTTGCCCGTCACGATGTTGGTGACGAACTTCTTTTCCTTGACATCGATAACCGACACGGTGTTCCGCATGTTGGCGGCCACCAGGAAGTAACGTTTCGTGGCGTCCCATCCGCCGTCATGGAGGAAGCGTTCCGCCTCAATGTTGGTGATCTTGAGATTCGTCAGGTCGGAGTAGTCCACCAGCGCGACATATCCTGATTCCTTCAGGCTCACGACCCAGAGCGGGTCATAGTGGGAGGCGATGATGGACGCCACGCGGACTTCCGGCAGGTATTCGTTCGTATCGTATGTGTAGCCTGATGTCCGGACCAGCTTCTTCGGCTCCAGCGTGAGTCCGTCGACAATGGCGTAGTGTGGCGGCCAGTAACAGCCGACAATCGCCAAGGTGTCGGAGAAGTTCAGCTCGGGCTTCTTCCCCTTGAACTTGCTGGAATCGACTGACCGGGCATCGATGCACGGCTTCACCTCCGCCACCAGCGATGGCTCGGTGGTCCAGAGGTCAATCAGCGAGATACGTCCGTCACGGCCAACGACGTAGAAGTACCGGCCGGACATGCTGCTCCGGAGGATATGCACGGCGTATCCGGTCTTGATCGTGCTGATCATTTCCTTGGTATCGCCGTCAATGATCGCCACCTTGCCCTCGTCCCGGAGGATGATTCCGAAGTAGTTCTCCCAGTTGCGCTTGTGGGTGGGCTTGCCGGGACGCTGATCGACCGGAACGTAGGTCTTCCAGCTTTCCTTGATCTGAGCCAGCGACATCTCCGGCGGCTGCGGAGGCTCCTGCTGGATATACCGGGCAACCATGTCGATTTCCTTCTCGGTCAGGATGCCGTCCTCGCCCCACGCCGGCATTCCGCCGGGCATGCCGTACTGGAGGATGTCCCGCAGCCGGCTGGTGCCCATCTTGATCGTCTTCGCAGGAAGGATTTCAGGTCCGGTGGCACCGGTCCGCAACGTGCCATGGCAGCCCGCGCACCGGTCGAAATAGATGGACTTGGCAGCCTCGAACTCCTCCGGCGTGATTGTTGGCGCCACCTGGACTACCGGTGTGCCGGGAGCCGGTTTCTGCGCGACCGCCGTGAGGCCGAAGTAGGCCGAAACGGACAGGGCCAGAGTGAGTACCCATTTGAGAGGCTGATATCCCGACGCAATTCGTTTATTCATGGCGCTTACCCCTAATCATGCTCCCGGTTACCGGAAGTCCTTTCCTTGTGCTTACGCTAACTGCTTGCCCGGTTTCGGCTTATGAGACTGGTCATATATCCGTCAGGTAAATCCCGCCGGGTTCATTTTGCAGCGGGGCTGAAGCGGTTCGACAGGTAATACTGGAGCGCGTCGATCTCCGCTTCCGTAAGCATCGCGCCATAGCCGGGGGGCATGAGTCCTGCCTCGTATCCGGGCGTAATAATGGCGTCCGGATCGAGGATGGATTCACGAACGTAGGTCGGGTCTGCCACGCCTGCGAGTTTGTCCAGATTCGGTCCGCTTTTCCCGCCCTCTCCCTCGCGGATATGGCATTCCATGCAGCCCTTTTCCCTGAACGTGCGGCGCCCAAGTTCGGCGAGCAGGCTGTCACTGGGGCCCGGTTCCGCCACTGGCGGCCTGACCCTGGGGGCGGGTGCGCAGCTGTATACGGTGAAAACGGCGGCGGCCACCAGCAGGAAATACGGCCGGTCCATCGTGCGCTCAGAATCCGATCTGGAAAGCGCGCCAGGGGCCGAAGATTCCCGACGGAGAGGGGATTTCATATTCACCGGTAATCTGGCGCGTGCGCGTATCAATCACAATGAACCGGTTGTCCTGGTTGGCACTGACATACATTTCGTCGCCCCGCGGGCTGAATGCCAGATGGAAAATCTTTCTTCCCGCCTCTATCTGGCCACGCACGGCTCCGGTCTCGACATCGATGATCTCGATAAACCGGTCGTCCTCGGAGCCCGAGAACGTCACCCAGATCTCCCGCCCGGCTGGCGACATCGCCGCATAGACCGGATTTCCCCGCAGCGGGATCGATTTCCGGTACTGCCAGGTCTTGCGGTCCAGCACGGCAAGCCGCTTTTCACCGACCACCGGAATGTAGGCCTCGTCCCCGGATGCGGCCCACATCGCCATGTGCGGCATCTTGATGGGGCGGCTTCGCTCCACCTCGCTCGCCATGTCACGGATGGTGATCTCCCGTGGCTCGGCATCCGGGTACCAGAGGTCCATCAGTGTCAGCTTGTCGCTTTCGAAATGTCCCGCGACATAGAACCGTCCCTCGGAAGTCTGGAACGCATCAAAAGGGTTGGGAGCCGGCGTCTTCCATTTTTTCTCGACCGGGAAATCCGGCCGCGAGGCATCAATCATCCATATCTCGTTGCCGTCCATGAGGCCGCACACGAACCGGTTTCCGTCCGTATCGCCTAGACCGGTCACGCGGGACCGGACTTCCTGCCCGTCCACCACGGTCAGGGCGGGAATCCGGGCCACGACCTCCATCGTGTCGGCCGCCACGATGGTGATGCCGCCGGGCTTGTACTCGGCGACTGCGACAAAGCGGCCGTCCTGCGATATCGCCAGCCCGATCGAGTTGTCCGACGTCTGGATCTGCACGTCAGCCTCAAGGGTGTTCAGGTCAATTCGGGACAAAAGGCCGTTACGGGTCGCCACGTAGCCCCACCGGAGATCACGGGAAAAGACCATCGTCGCATGGCGCATGTTGCCAAGACCCGACACTTTTACCGGAAGTATCTTGCGGTTCACGCTGTCATACACCGAGAGGCTTTCGGTCTCGCGCTGGACGATGAACAGGCGGCCGCCCACGCCGCTTCCGCTGGCGACTGGAGCACAGGCAGAGATGGCGATCGTCAGCAGAAGGACAATCAGGCAGTTGCTTCGCACACGGTCTCCCTGCGGATCTCGGCATCGGTCAGGTAGCACGACGGGTCGGGACTCCAGAGCCCGCCGCCGGAGGCCAGCGCCCGCTCCCGGTGGGAACCCCGGCAGGCGGCCTTGAAGGCGCACTCCCGGCACTTTCCCTCCAGGCGCTCGACCCGCGACCTGAGCTCGCCGACAAGCGGGTGCCGGAGGATTTCGGCTATCGGTGTGTGCCGGACATTCCCGAGCCGGGCGTCGGTCCAGAACTGGTCCGGGTGGACATTCCCCCGGTTGTCGATGTTGATGACCTTCTCGCCGGCCGAGTTGCCGCCGCGGGCTTCCAGCCGTTTCAGCACCCGCCGGGCGGCCAGCTCGCCGTACCGCTTCAGCACATAGAAATACAGGAACGGCCCGTCCACGTCATTTCCGCCAGTCACGACCCGCGTGACCGCACCTTCATCGAGCAGCCGGTCGGCACGGGTGAACAGTTCCTCGACGAGAGCACGGTTTTCCGTAACCGACAGGTCATAGGAATGATCGTCCCTTGCACGGCCCGAGTAAACGAGGTGGGAAACGTAGAACCGCTGTATCCGGCGGCGAACCACCTCATCCAGCAGTTCATGGATCTGCCCGCTGTTCTGGCGGGAAACCGTCATCCGTATACCCACCTTCATCCCGGCCGCCAGGCTGGCATCGGCGCCCCGGAATGCGCGCTCGTAACCCTGTTCCATGCCCCGGTAGCGGTCATTGAACTCCTGCGTGCCGTCAATGCTGATTCCCACGTACTCGACTCCGGCCGCGGCCAGATCGCGGGCGACTTCGTGGGTAATCATGACGCCGTTGGAGGAAAGCTGCGGGCGGTGGCCTATCTTTTTCGCATAACGGATGAGCGGGAGGATATCCCGCCGCAGCATCGGCTCCCCGCCCGAGAAAATAACCGCCATCGCATCGATGGTCCTGAGATCATCCAGCAGATGGCAGCCTTCCTCAAAGCCCAGATCCTGGTCATCCGGTCGGGTGATGGCCGCCGCATAACAGTGCGGACAATGCATGTTGCAGTGCTTGCAGACATTCCAGACGACCACCGGCCCCAGCCCCGTCACATAGCGCCCCTGGCCGGCACCTCCGGGCGGAACGATCTTCGGAGGGGTTCCCCGCGCCAGTTCAAGAAGTTCGCTGACCATCAGCATGAGATAAAAGCTACCTGCCCAAACGTGGACATATTATGACGTTACTCATGCAAACGCCATTTCCGCAGCAGCTTCAGGCAGTGCAGGTTAATGTGACATAAATCTTGGCCAGGCGCTCCGGCAGGGTTCCGGGATCATCATGAACCGCCCAGTCCCGGCCGAACATGGCAGGCAGGTGATTGCGGGCCTCATCGCCCAGAGCGAGACAGAATGGCCGGACACCGTTCCGGCGGGCTTCACGGACAGCCTGCCGGACATCGGCAACGGCATAAGCGCCGTCGTATCCGTCGTCGTCCTGGGGTCTCCCGTCCGAAAAGACCAGCAGCAGCCGCTGCGCGGTTCGCTGGGGCCTGATCTGGGCAGCCGCATGCCGGATCGCAGCACCGATCCGGGTAAACCGCCCCGGGCCGACAGCTCCAAACCGCTCGACGAGTTCGGGACTCCACGGCTCGCCAAACGATTTCAGCCGCCCCACGCGCACGTTGTCCCTCCCCTGCCCCGAAAACCCGTATATCGAAAACGGATCTCCGAGCTTGCCCAGCGCACTGGCAAACATCGCCGCGCTTTCCTGGCCGAGCTCAAAAGCCCTGCACCGGCCCACCCACCGTTCGGTCGATGCGCTCCAGTCGATCAGCAGGGCAACGGAAACCGAGCGTTCGCGCAGCACCTTCCGTTCATAGATACGGTCGTCCGGGGTGCGTCCGGCAATGAGATCGCAGCGCGAACGGACATAGGCATCGAGATCGACGTCATCCCCGTAGGGCTCGCGGGTCAGCTTCCGGGGCAGCGGCATGAGCGAAAGCAGGATCCGCTCGATTTCCCGCTGGGTGGCCCGGTGGGCAGCCATCCGCTCAGCCCAACCGGATGAAGGTGCATCCACTCCGGCTGCTGATTCCGTCACGGCACAATACTTCTGGCGGTATGACGTTGTGCTGGCATCCCACTCGTCGTAGAGGAACACCTTGCCCGAAAGGCTTCCGCCCGCTTCAGGGCGACTATTGCCCGCTGCCACGGTCTTGCCTGCCGACGTTGAGTCCGGATCGGCCATGGGGGACAGGGGCGCATCGCCCGCCTCGGATGGGTGCGCCTCATTCTCCTCATCCTTCCGGAGGGTAGTCCCGTATGCCCGGGTGCCGAACTCGAACTGGGAACCAATGTTCAGGTTGAGTCCCTGCTTCTGCGATTTCGGATCTACCCGCTTGCCCCGCCTGAAAAGGGAAGCGGGTTCCTTGCCGTCACCGGTATCTCCAGATGGAGGGGGCGGCGCTTCGGCGGGCACCGCCGGCCGGTCTTCCACCGGCACGATCATCAGCTCGAGGGCCGGATAGAGCCGCCGTTCCTTGTTTTCGAAACGCATCAGCCGCTCCCGCAAGCTGAATATGCCCGGAAGTTCTTCCTGCAGATAATGGTCAATCCGGCGGTTGCGCAGGTCATCCGGGGGAAGCCGGCCCGTCTCGTTCCAGGCGTGAACCACCGCGAGCTGGAACCGGTGCCATTCGAGCCGCTGATCTTCCGGGATGTCGCGGGATTCCCGTACCGGGAGGCCGGCCATCTGAACCGGCCCGTCGCCGGACAGAACCGAAACGGCATTCCCCTGGACCAGCATGACATGGGGGCCCAGCAGCGCCCTCGCCAGAACGGTCAGCCGCTGGAGGATGTCATGGTCGCGGTTTTCCGCCTCGTCGATAACCCGGGCGGCTTCCTTGATCTCGGAAAGTTCCCGGTAATAGAGCAGGAAGCCGACGAACGCGAAGGCGAACAGGCCGATAAATGCCCATGCGCCATAGTCCATGAGGCCTAGGACTCCTGTTCAGGGAACGACATGCCCGCAAGGGTACGGATCGAATCGATGAGCTGGGGTTCCTCGGTCAGCGGCACGCCAAGGGCCGCAATGGCCGCTTCCACCGGGGCAACGCCTGCCTTGATCAGGTTCGCTGCATGGATAATGGCCCGCGTGCCGGGGATCTCCTCCAGCCCCTGTTCCCGCAGGGGCCGGATCTTCCGGGCAAGCCGGACCAGGCGGTGAGATGACTGGGGATCGATACCCGTCTCATGGCAGACGATCTTCTCTTCCAGTTCCGGCTCCGGCCAGGTGAGATCGATTCCGACGAACCGCTGACGTGTTGACGGCTTGAGGGCCTTCAGCGGGCTCTGGTAGCCGGGGTTGAAGCTCATCACCAGCATGAACGAAGGCGGCGCGTGGAGTGTCTCGCCGGTCCGTTCGATGAACAGGGTCCGGCGGTCATCGGTCAGGGGGTGAATCACGACGACCGTGTCCTTGCGTGCCTCGATGACCTCATCGAGGTAGCAGATGGCGCCTTCGCGGACGGCCCGGGTCAGCGGGCCATCAACCCATTTCGTCTCGCCACCCTGAATCAGGTGGCGCCCGACCAGGTCGGCCGCCGTCAGGTCGTCGTGGCACGGGACCGTCACCACGGGAACGCCCAGACGGACAGCCATGTGCTGCACGAACCGGGTTTTCCCGCACCCGGTCGGCCCCTTCAGCATCACTGGCGCCTTGCGGCTGTATGCCGCCTGAAAGACCTCCACCTCCCTACCCGTCGGGATGTAATAGGGAAGTCCTTCTCCGGTTTTCACCTGCGAAACCGTGCCGGGCTGCTTGACCATGGAACTCCTCAACTTACTTCACCCGCGCATCCTGAGAAGCGGCGGGAGACGTCTTCAACCACCGGCCGCTGTGGCGACTTTTGCCGATGCGGCCTCTTCGGCCGACACCTTCTGTGGCGCGAAGAAATCATAGATGAACAGGAGCGCTCCGGCGGTGAAGCAGAGTCCGAACACCAGCCAGAGCTGGTAGGAAAGCTGCATCGTGCCGTGCTCCTGCACGGTAATGTACGGGATGCCGTTCACCCGCTCGTAGACCGTCTGGACGATGCCGGCGACCATGACGGCCGTGGACAGGCCGATCATCGAAAGCACCATGATCCAGAAGGACGCGACGCTGCGCGACTGTTTCCACTCTTCTGCCTCGATCTTGTTGAGGATCGGCAGCATGTAGGTGAAGAACGCAAGGTTTATCATCGCGTAGGCACCGAAGAATGCGTAGTGTCCGTGCGAGGCCGTCACATGCGTGCCATGCGTGTAGGAATTGATCCCCGGCAGCGTCTGGGCGAAACCGAGCATGATCCCCACGAATGCCATGATCGTGCAACCGATGGTCCAGATCATCGCCGCACCGTTGGGGTGATCGCGCCTGGATTTCTGCTTCGCGTAGACGGCGTAGATGATCATTGCCACGAACGCGAGCGGTTCCAGCGCGCTGAAGAACGCCCCGACGAACAGCCAGTAGTTCGGCGTGCCGATCCAGTAGTAGTGGTGCCCGATGCCCAGGATTCCCGTGAAGAAGGTCAGCGAGACGACCACGTAGAGCCACTTCTCCATCACCTCGCGGTCCACGCCGGTCATCTTGATCAGCATGAACGCAAGCATCGCGCCCATGATCAGTTCCCATACGCCTTCCACCCAGAGATGGATCGTCCACCACCAGTAGAACGACTGAAGCGCCTCGTTGCGGAAGAACATGTTGCCGGGGAAATAGAGCAGCGCCATCAGCACCAGTCCCAGAAGCAGCACCATTTCCACCGTCGTGCGGCGCTGGCCCTTCCAGACAGTCATGATGGCGTTGTAAAGGAACGCCAGGACCACAATGACTACGGCGACATCGAGATAGAGGGGTAGCTCCAGGAACTCGCGTCCCTGCCAGTGGTGGAAGAAGATATAGCCCACCAGTCCCGCCACGCCGCCGCCCACGAACGCCGCCAGCGTGATCATGGCCAGCTTGGGCGAGTACAGCTCCCGCTGGGATTCCTCGGAAACGATATGATACGTCGCGCCAAAGAAGCCGATCAGCAGCCAGACCACCAGCAGGTTGATGTGGCAGGTGCGGACGACGTGAAACTCCAGCAGCGTGCCGGACAGGGCATCCCCGTTCACGTAGTGAATTACCGACAGCAGCCCGAACACCAGCTGCAGGGCAAACAGAAGCAGCGCGATCCCGAAGTGCCATCTGACGACTTTGTTGGTTTCCGGATACATGGGTTTCCCTTTCCTTAATCTCGATAATCTGGAACGCTGTTCTCAGTTACCCGTCATTGCCCGCCAAAGAGGTCATCTTCTGATCCCGGCGGCGGTTCCTCCACCTTGGGCGGAGTCGCCAGCGTGATCTTGGTGCGGGGCCCCTTCGGATGGCCTCCGATAATGCCGCCGCCCTTCTCGTTGATATAATCAAGATATCTGATGATCAGTTCGGTGTCTTCGTCGGAGACACTGAAGTCCGGCATCTTGGTTTCCGGATAGTCGGCTGCCGGAACCTGTATCTCCTGCTTGATCCATTCCCTGGGAAGCCGGCTCGACACATAGGTCAGGTCGGGACCGACCGGCGTCCGGCTCCGGCGGCCGTTGGCTCCGTGACATTCCCTGCAGCCGAGTGTCTCGAACAGGTGCTCGCCTTTGGCTTCATCGGTTCCCGGCGGAATCGGAACACCGCGCGGCCAGCTTCCTTCCGGCGGCCAGTTGTTCCGGTTGATGCCGTTGAGGAACTTCAGGAACTCGATCATGTCGGCGACTTCCTCATCGGTCATCTTGAGGTGCGGCATCTTGCGCCGTCCGACCGCATTTTCCGGCGGGCCCCAGTAGGCGGTCTGCGGATCCTTGAGCATGTGCTCGATCCAGCCCGCACCCATCCGCTCGTAAGCGACGGTGAGATCCGGTGCGTAGTAGGCGCCTTCGCCGAGCCGGCCGTGGCAGTTCACGCAGTTGTATTTCTCCCAGACCTCCTTGCCGCGGACTGACGCTTCCGTGAGATTTTCCGCCTCGCGTGTCCGCTCGGCGGCGACCCGGTGGAAGTCGATTGTCATCGCCAGCAACGCCACGGCGCAGCCGATACTTCCCAGAACAAAAATATTTCGCGATGCAGTGCGGGACAGCGCCATATTCCCAACCTCCAGCAGCCGCGGAACACATCGGGATCGTGTGCTCCGGTGACTTTCACGCCTGACGATGCACCAATTTCAGGTGGTAGTTTTATGACACCTATCATTACGGGCGATTAATCGGCACGTCAATATCTAAATGTCAGGGCTGGTACCAATTGTGGTCATCCAGCGGCTGAACATCTTAAAGGAAAAGCGCATGGCTGCCCCCACGCCGATCCGTCCGGTCACCACTTACGAACAGGCCCCGCTCATCACGATCTGGGAACTGACCCGGGCCTGCGATCTCACCTGCACCCACTGCCGGGCCGATGCCGTCAGCCACCGGGATCCCCTGGAACTGGATACGGACGAGGGGAAAAGGCTCCTGGAAGATATCCGTGCCATGGGTGGAACCGTTGTGGTGTTCACCGGCGGCGATCCGCTGAAGCGGCCCGACGTGTTCGAACTCGTGAGCTACGGCAGCGCACTCGGCCTGCAGATGACAATGACACCTTCGGCAACTCCATTATTGACCGAAGCGGCGGTGCTGCGTCTTAAAGCCTCAGGCCTGAAGCGCCTTGCCCTGTCGCTCGACGGCCCCACCGCCGCCATTCACGACAGCCGGCGGGGCTGGAGCGGGTCCTTCGAGCGGACGCTTGCCATCGCGCGCTACGCGGCGGACATCGGCCTGTCGCTCCAGATCAACAGCGCGCTGGACCGCCGGAATGCCGGTGAACTCCGGGCCCTCGGCGCCCTGGTAAGCACGCTCAATGTGGCGCTCTGGAGCGTGTTCTACTGCGTCCCGACCGGAAGATCGCGCCGGGAAGAGGAGCTGACGGCCGGAGAGATCGAAAAGAGCTGCCGGGAACTGGTGCAGGTGGCGGCCGAATTCCACATCCCGTCAAAGACCACGGCGGCACCGCAGTTCCGGCGGCTCTTTACCCAGATGGCCAGCCGCAGGGACCAGTCGCCCAATACGGAGTTTGTCCGCCGCCTGTCGACCTTCGGCGTTAACGACGGAAAAGGGTTCATCTTCATCTCCCATCACGGAGAGATTTTCCCCAGCGGATTTCTTCCCGTTCACTGCGGGAACGTCCGGTCGCAAAATCTCGCCGAGGTTTACCGGCATCATCCGCTTCTCGTCTCGCTCCGGGACTCCAGCCGCCTCGAAGGCAAATGCGGGATATGCGAGTACCGCGAAATCTGCGGTGGTTCCAGGGCCCGGGCGTTCGCCCATACCGGAAACCCGCTGGCCGAAGACCCCGGTTGCCCCTACCAGCCGCCTTCAGGAGCCCGGGCCATCGCCGTCTGACTGCGTCGGTCAGGAACCGGAGGTGCCGCGGGAGGCGGAAACGAGGGCTTCCAGCCGCTTGCGGTCACGGATGATCAGGTGCTCGGGATCGGACTCGATAATTCCCATCGTTTCCCACTTGCGGAATACCCGGATGGATGTCTCGACGGATGTCCCGACCATCTCGGCCATCTCCCGCCGCGTCAGTATCCGGGGGAGCACGTTCGGGTCACCGCCGATCTGGACCATCCGGTGGAGCAGTTCGACGCACAGTTGCGCTAGCCGGGATTCCACGGTCGCCGCGGCGAGCATGGTCTGGGAGCCCGCCGTCTGGCGCAACCGCCCGCTGACCATCGAAAAAAGCTGCTTCACCAGCCTGGCGTTGGAGTCGAGTACCCCCACGATGTCAGACCTGGGAATCGCGACCATCCGCCCGGCCGTCGCAGGTATGGCGGTCGCGGGATAGGGGCCACCTTCATAGGCGACGGCCACACCGAGTGCCTCGCCGGGGCCGATCAGCCCCACGATGCTGGGCTTGCCGTTCGGCGCCGTCTTGATGAGTTTCACCCAGCCTTCCAGCACGAAGTAGCCGGTGGCGGAGTCGCTGCCCTCATGAAATACGGGCCGCTCCCGTTCGAACCTGACCTCACGGGCCCGCTCCAGAAGCCGTTCCCGCAGCGCCGGCTCCATTTGCTGCAGGAATTCGATATTCTCGATTCCCGGAAATCTGATAATGACCGCCAAGCTCTCGACCAACTCCCTATGATGACTCTCATAAGAAAAACAGGTTCCGGCCCCTACAGTAGCCGGAGAGAAAGGGATTGTTGCCCATGCCTTAGGCGTTTTGAAGGGGCAATATCAATGAGCCGGGTTCATGGAATACACCATTGTCGATGTGAGGGGAATGATCGAAAGCGGCACGGATCCGTTCGAGCACGTCGTTGCGGCGTTTGACCGCCTCAAGGCTGGCGAAGAGTTCGTGCTGGTAACCCCGTTCGACCCCAAACCGCTCGTCTCGTTCCTCAGCCGTCGTGGCGCCCAAACCAGCCTGATGCAGAGCACGCCCGGCGATGTCCGCTACCGGATCAGTTCCACGGGGGAGAGATACGCCAGGAAGTCCGGCGATTCGCGCAAAAACGCGGAAGGAGTCCTGGACCTTCGCGGGCTCGAACCGCCGGAACCAATGGTGCTCATACTCGAGGCCGTTGATCGGTCGGGACCGGCACAACCGGTCCGGGCTATTCTCAGCCGCATGCCCGGCCACCTGATCCAGATGCTCGAACAGCGGGGTATCCCGGCTTCAATCGAGGAACGTGACGAGGCATATTTCCTCACAGTCACCAAACCATGAAAGGCCGTCATGCAGGAACTTGATCACAACGAAATCGCCAGCCTGCTCCAGTCGGCGCCACTGGCACGGCTTGGAATGATTGGCCCGGACGGGCCGTACATCATTCCGATGCCGTTCTATTTCGACGGCGAGGCATTCTACATGCGGCTGCCCCAGCGGGGCCGGAAGCACGACTGCCTCAGCCATGATCCGCGCATCTGCATCGAAGTGGACGGTTACACCCCGGACCTGACGGTCTACTGGTCGGTCATCGCAGACTGCGTCCTGGATCCCGTGCCTGAGGCAGCCCTCATCGAAACAGTCCGGCAGAAAAACCACGACAAGTACGAGCAGCTCCGCGGTGCTTCCCGGAAGGGGCACGGGCGGCCGAAAGCGGCGCCGGGGCAGAGCCCCATCCGGCGGTTCGCCGTCCGTTCCATCGGCGGCAGGCGCTCCGACCGCGGGATCATCGACTTTTCAACCGCCGAACTGGCGCAGCAGCCGGTGACGGGAACGAATACCAATGCCGCCTGACCTGTCTGGCACCGCCTTCGAGATCCGCATGCGCGATCCGCTGGCGGAACTGCTCGGTTCCGTGCCTGAAGGATATGTCTTCAGCTACCGGCTGGAAGACATGATTCTGATGACCGGGCATCTCTGCCCGACAGTTACCGGTGCCTATCTCGCGGCATGGGCCGCCATCCGGAAACTTTATGGCGATGAACCCGGCAGGCGCGGAGAGGTCGTCATCGACATACCCGGCGCAGTCACCGATGGGTCCAACGGCCCGATTTCCCAGGTGTTTACCTTCATCACCGGCGGCGCGGCCGAAAACGGATTCGGCGGACTGGGCGGACGGTTCCGGCGGCGGGGCCTGCTCCGGTTCCATCCGGATGACCTCAAGCCGTGGACGTTTTACTTCTCGCGAACAGATACTGGCGCCTCCGTGGCCGTTACGGCCGATCTCGGCCGTGTTCCGCCGGACCCCGAACTCGGCGTCCATCTCCAGACTGCGCTGGGAGAGGGGACGACAGACCGGACGGCATTCCAGAGGCTGTGGAATGAACGCATCCGGAAACTCGTCAGGCAGGAATGGGATAAGCCCGGTTCCATTGTCCGTGCCGAGACCGCAGCCCCGCAACATGAAGGCGGCGTGCGCTCATGAACCCCCTATCCAAGGCATTCATCGGCACCGCGCTGCTCGTTCACGTCCTTGCCTCACTCCTTGGCGCAGCCCTCGCCGTCGACAATCCCTATGCGCTGCAACTCCGGTATGTTCATACCCATGGGCAGACGATCGGTTTCGTCGCGTTCCTGATCTATGGCGTTTCGTACCATATTTTCCCCAGATTCCAGGGACGCCCGCTCCGTTACCCCGGCCTGGGCTGGCTGCACTACGGGCTGGCGGTGACCGGGCTGCTGCTGCTCTGGCTCGGACGCACGACCGGGGCCATCCCGGCGCAGCTCGCCGGCGGGGTCATCTCCGCCGCCGGCGTTCTGGTATTTGCCTTCAATATTGGTTCAGTCATCTTCGGGAGGCGCCCATGACCACAGAACAGGTGAGCAAGCAGACCATCAATGAACTCGTCAAGCGCGAGCCCAGGGTCCTGCGGATCCTGGGCGAGTACGGCATCGACACCTGCTGCGGCGGCGCACGCACCATCGAGGACGCGGCGAAAACCGGCGGAATCGACCTGGCGAAGCTCGAAAGGGAAATCGAAGCGCTGCTTGCCGCCAAAACCTCCTGACGGGTAGCATCCGGGGAAATGCGAACTCCGGCCATCCCGGCAGGCAGGTTTCTTGCCTGCCTCTTTCTCGCCGCCGCTGGCTGCGCCACTTCATTGCAGACCTCCCGGCCGGCAGGGGAGGTTCCTCGGGGCAGCCTCTCTCCCCAGCCGGAACCGGCGGATCCCGTAACCGCTGACCTGCCCACGGATCCTGAATCTCTCAGACGCGGCGAGCGCCTGTTCAAAAGACACGCCTGCAATGGATGCCATGGCTTTGGCGAATACTTCGGGAAGTGCCCGGACCTGAAGGGCGTTACGTCGCGCCGGACGCCCGGCTGGCTTCGTGAATGGCTCCGCGACCCGGAGCAGATGCGGCAGGCGGACAGCGATGCACGGCAGCTTTCAGAGCAATATGAGGCCGTCATGCCATTTCTCGGCCTCAGCGAAAACGACATATCGGACCTGATGGGCTACCTGGCCACTGATGGCAACCGTCCGGAGAGCCGCTAATAATGGCAGGTCCTATGACATCCATCATTCGGTCCCCGGCATTCCACCGAATAGCGTGGAGCAGAAGGGCGCGACTGCCAGCAAGGAGGCGATAGCAATGGCCCATTCACCAGCCGATACGGCCGGCGCCAGCGTGACCAGACGCGAATTCCTCGACACCGCCGCTTTCGGCACCGCCGCCGCCGCCCTGTTCGCGGGCCTGCTGGGGCTGCTCCGGATGCCCAAACCCAACGTGCATTACGAACCCGATTCGAAGGTCCGGCTAGGGTTTCCAAACGAGTTCCCCGAAGGAACTTCCCGCATTCTCGAACGGCATAACGTCATGGTCCTGCGTGATGAAAAGGGACTGCATGTGATGTCGCTCATCTGCACGCATCTCGGCTGCATCGTGCAGAAAGCCGAAACGGGATTCAGGTGCCCGTGTCATGGCTCCATGTTCTCACCGGCCGGCAATGTGGAGAGCGGCCCCGCACCGAAGGCCCTGGAGTGGCTGGATGTCTCCCGGGCCGAAGACGGGGCGCTGGTGGTCGACCTGAAGAAGCCCGTAAAGGCTGGGACCAAGACTCTGGTATGAAATCAGGACTGAACACCCGCACCGGCAGGACCGGCAGGCGGACAACGATGGAGGTAATCATGATCAGGAAAACGTCTTTTCTGGCTGTTGGGCTCGGAATGTTTCTGGCGGCGGGGCTGACGGCCACGCTCGTCACGTCCTCGCAGGCGTCATCTCCACGCAAGGTGGATGCCGAGACGTACGCGAAGGCTCTCAGGGTCTTCAAGCGCAAGCAGTGCTCCGGCTGCCACGTGCCGGATTCGTCCGAACTCGGAGAAAAGGGACCCGGTCTGAAGGGCGTGTACAAGGCCCGGGGAGAAGACTGGCTGAAGAAGTTCCTCGCCAACCCCGCCGAACTGGCCAAGACCGACCCCCGGCTCATCGAGCTCAAGAAGACCTACCCGGACGGCATGCCTGATCCGGAGCTGTCAACGGAACAGATCGACCTGCTCCTGTCATTCCTGTCCGTGGACGGAGTCGAACCCAAGTAGCCCCGGACGGGCTGGCAGGCGTCGCATGGAAGATGAACCCAGATACCGGGCCTCAATTCCTGACGACAGCTACTACAAGGAGCTGATCGCCTGCCAGTCCGGCTGTCCGGTGCACACCGACTCGCGAGCCTACGTACAGGCTATCGCCCGCGAGGAGTTCGAAAAGGCCTACCTGATTGCCCGCGCCCCGAATCCGCTGGCCTCCATCTGCGGCCGGATCTGCGGCGCCCCGTGCGAGGCCGCCTGCCGCCGCGGGAAGATTGACGCTCCCGTGGCGATACGGCCGCTGAAGCGGGTGGTCACCGAGCTGTATGGCCCCGAATCGGGCGTGCATACCCGGACGGAACTGCTCGAATGGATCGTCCGGAGCGACCCAGAGACCGAAAACGTCGATCGCGAGGATATCCGCCAGCTGCGGGACGAGCTGCTGAACCGGCTCAAGAATCCGCCGAAATCGCAGCACTCGGTGGCCATCATCGGTTCAGGGCCGGGTGGACTTGCCGCGGCCCATGACCTCGCCATTTTCGGTATCAAGAGCGTGGTTTACGAACGTGAGCGGGTTGCAGGAGGGATGCTGGCGGTTGGCATACCTGACTACCGGCTTCCCCCCCATCTCATCCAGACGGAGATCGATGTCATCCGGTCCCTCGGCGTCGAAGTCGTGCCCGGGGTCGAGGTTGGCAAGGACACAACGGTCGAAAACCTGCTCGGCACCCATGCCGCCGTTATCGTGGCGGTTGGCGCCAAGGTTCCACGGCCCCTGCGGGTCCCCGGCGGCGACGCGAAGGGCGTGATTGGCGGGGTCGATTTCCTGCGCTCCGTGGCGCTGGGCGAGGCCAGCGGAATCGGAAAACGAATTGTCGTCATCGGCGGCGGCAATGTCGCCTACGATGCCGCCCGGACGGCGGTCCGGCGTGTCTACGTGGAACGGGACGCCACCCGGCTGGCCCGTCAGGTGGCTGAGCCCGGAGCCGAGGTCCATCTCGCCTGTCTGGAAGAACTCCACGAGATGCTCGCCGACCAGGTGGAAATCCTGGAAGGCGAGGAGGAAGGGGTCGTTCGGCACAACGGATGGGGCCCGGCCGAGGTCATCACGGACTCCGAGGGCCGGGTCAAGGGCATCAAGCTGCTCAAGGTGCTGTCGCTACGGGATGCCAGTGGCCGGTTCAACCCGACCTATGACACGAACCAGGTCAAGGTGATCGAGTGCGATACCATTCTGGTGTGTATCGGGCAGTCAGTGGACTGGTCCCTGCTGGACGGCATCGAGGGACTCCAGAAGGATGCACGGGGGAACATCCCCTGCGACGCCGAGCACGGGCGGACCGCGAACCGGCGGGTCTACATCGCCGGTGACGCGGCCTACGGCCCCAAGCTGGCCATACATGCGGTGGCATCGGGAAAAAAGGTAGCAAGGGCGGTCGCCCTGGACCTGGGCTACGCGGTTCCACTCAAGACCCGGACCGAGAGCAGCCACACCCCCTGCGGCAACTACTACCGCGAAGCCGGATACGAACGCCTGCAGCGGGAGGCACCCCCTGCCCACAACGTGGCGGAACGGCTCCGCTCGGTACAGTCTCCGGTCGAGCGGACCTTCTCGCTGGACGACGCCCGGCAGCAGGGGCATCGCTGCCTTTCCTGCGACGTCAACACGGTGTTCGATTCCAGCCTGTGCATCCTGTGCGGTGGCTGCGTTGATGTCTGTCCGGAAGACTGCCTCAAGATCATTCCCATCACGAAACTGGAGCGCACCCCCGAAATCGGGCGCCTTGTCGATGAACTCGGCGGGGAAGCGGACCAGACGAGCGTGATTCTGAAGGACGAGGACCGGTGCATCCGGTGTGCCCTGTGTGCGGAACGCTGCCCCACCGGGGCAGTCACCATGGAGCAGTTCAGGTTCCGGGAGGTTTACGAGAATGGCTGAACATGGACAGGAGCCGCCCGTCCGGCGGGATACGGTGAACGATCCCGCCGGAAGCGCCGAAACCCGGGTATCCGGCATCCGGGCGTTCACGAACAACCTGAAGCAGCTCGGCAGCTCGGCAAAGAATGCCGTCGTGCGGCACGGCTGGCCGCTCAGTTCGGAGCGGGAACGCTCGCGGGCCGTGTTCCAGAACTTTTTTCTCCATATTCACTCGACACGCACCCACCTGTGGAGCCTTCGGCCGGTGTTCACCCTTGGGCTCGGCATCATGGCACTGACGGCATTCCTGATCCTGTGCATTACCGGCGTGTTCCTGATGATCTACTACCAGCCGGGAGTTCCCGAAGCGTACTACACGGTGAAGGATCTCAGTTTCGTGTCGAGCGCGGGCAAATATGTCCGCAACATTCACCGCTGGGCGGCGCACCTGATGGTCTTTACGGTGCTTCTGCACATGACGCGGGTATTTTACACCAACAGCTACAAGCCGCCCCGCGAGGCGAACTGGGTGATCGGCATGGGGCTGTTCGTGATTACCCTCGGCCTCTCCTTTACCGGATACCTCCTGCCGTGGGACCAGCTTGCCTTCTGGGCCGTCACCATCGGCGCGAACATCGCGGCCAGCCCCCGGGAGATCACCGATGCCCTCGGTATCACGCACCGGTTCGACATTGGCGGCCTTCAGAAGGAACTCCTGCTCGGCGGTGACATCGTCGGGCAGGGCGCACTGACCCGGTTCTACCTGCTGCACGTCGTCATCCTGCCGGTGGCGGCATTCGCCCTGGTAGGACTCCATTTCTGGCGGATCCGCAAGGATGGCGGACTGACCCGTCCGCCGGATGCCTCCAAGCCCGGCGATCCCGGCGTGACCGGAAAGGCCGCATTCCCGCTATCGAAGACCTACGGTCTCATGGCGGTTGTCCGCGGGAAAACTCCCGCTGTAGACCGGGCACCCGAGGGAACCGTGGCCACATTCCCCCATGCATTCCGGGCAGAACTGGCGGCGGCGATGGTACTGATTGCCATCACCTGCGTACTCAGCTTTTTCTTCGACGCCCCCCTGAAGGAACTGGCCAACCCGGCAATCCCGGAAAACCCCGCCAAGGCCCCATGGTATTTCCTCGGGCTGCAGGAACTGGTCAGTTATTCCGCGTTCGCCGGCGGTGTGATGATTCCGATGCTCGTCGTCGTGGGTCTTGCCCTGGTCCCGTTTCTCGACCGCGAGAAGGGTGTATCCGGCACATGGCTCGACAACGGCCGGGAAAAGAAGGTGTTCCTGGCCTCGCTTGCCTACGGGCTTGCCACGGTCATTGCGCTGGTCGCGTTTACCGTGAAATTCGGCTGGATACGCCAGTGGGTTCCCGATATTCCGCAGATCGTCATCACCCTCATCAATCCGGGGACGATACTCACCGCGCTGTACGCGGGCTATTCCCTGGCGGTACTCCAGAAAACCCGCAGCACGCGAAAGGGTGCCGTCGCCCTGTATACCTGTTTCCTGTGCGGTTTCGTCGTCCTGACGATTGTCGGCACCTACTTCCGGGGTCCGGACTGGCAGTTCTTCTGGTCGCCGAAAGACTGGCCCATACACTGACGGAGGATAATGACCAACATGCACAAAAAACTGTACTCGTCAGTGCTTCTCGTCGCTTCCGCGATCACGCTGGTGTTCGCCGGAATGTCGGCCCTTGAGGACAACTATTTCCGGGAGTGGCGGAGCCACCAGCGCGAGTATGCACGGATGACCGCCGGTAAAACGCCATTCGAGCCCGGCCTCAGGCAGCATTTTCTTACCGAGCTGGGCCGGATCGACCGCTGCTCCACCTGCCACACGGGGCTGATGAACACCGACATGGTGAACGCGCCCCAGCCATTCACCGCACACCCCGGCAACCTGCTCGCCTCTCACCAGCCCCAGACCTACGGGTGCAGCGTTTGTCACCACGGCCAGGGACTGGCGACAAACTCGGCCGAGGCGCACGCGAACAATCCGCACCTGCATGTCTACTGGGATGAACCGATCTACTCGAAGGATTTCATCCAGGCGTCCTGCCGCACCTGCCATGCCTCGGAGTGGCTCGAAGCCAACGGCGCTCCGCTGCTTTCGGGCGGTGCCGACCTTTTCATCAAGATGGGATGCAACTCCTGCCACAAGACCGGCGGCGTGGGCGGATCCAGCGGGCCGGTGCTGGACGGCATCGGCTCAAAACCCATCGCTCATTTTCCCATGGCACACCTTACTGGCCCGCATACCGTCGAGAACTGGCACGTGCAGCACCTCCTGAATCCCCAGGAAGTCGTGCCCGGCTCAGCCATGCGGAAATATGCACTGACACCCGAGGACGCCACGAAACTGTCGGTCTACATCATGTCGCTGCGGGATATGAGAATACCGAGCGCACTGGTCCATTCCCGGGATTCCATGGACAGGGACAATCCGAACGGCGAACTGCTGTACAAGCGCAACTGTTCCGGCTGCCACGATGCTGGCCTGAAGAGCCGCAAGGATGAGATCCTCGACTGGATGATACCGGCTGCACGCCATCCGCAGATGCTCAAGGCCGCCGGCCCGGAATTCATCCGGCGGACCATCATCGAAGGCCGGCCCGGAACGCCGATGGAAAGCTGGAGCACCGAATCGAGCGGTCTCAGCCGCAAGGAGATCGATGCGCTGGTCAGCTACATCTACTCCAACGCCGCCAGCGAGGATCCGGAGCCTTGGGCCTACAAGGCCCAGGCCGATGTGGAATCCGGCAAGGAGCTATATAACGAAAGCTGCAAGATGTGCCACGGTGCCAACGGTGAAGGCGGGCCCAAGGGAACCCGGCTGACGCACCGGGCGCTCGCCGACATGCCCGACTCGTTCCTCGCCATCACCATCCGTGACGGGCGCTCGGGAACGAACATGAACTCATTCAGGGAAGAAGCCGATTTCACCGACGAGGAGATCGCCAACGTCGTCGGATACGTCCGCGAACTGCAGCGGAAAGTCCTTGAAAAACGCCCCTAAGCAGATTTTATCCGACCTGCTAACTGTCATATCGCTGCCCCTCCCGTTTTGGCACCCTGTAGCCAGGGAAACCAGAACGGCCTCAGGGAGGAGGCCATACATGAAAAATCATCGAAAAGTCCTGTTTGGGCTGGTAACAGCCTCGGTCTTGGCGCTAGCGGGAACAGTAAGAGCGGACCCACCCGGCGAAGGTGGAGACATCTGGGACAAGATCACACCCGGTGCCCAGATCCGGGCCCGCTATGAGTTCCGCGGCAACTACGATTTCGACCGGCTTTCACCACCCAAGGATGACAACGACAACTTCGCCCTGCTCCGGACCCGGCTCCACCTGACCGCCAAACCCGATGACGGCGTGACCCTGTTCCTGCAGTTCCAGGATTCCAGGGAGTTCGGCTCGTCCCTCCTGACGGGATCACCTTACGGGCCGGGCAATGTTCCACGCGGGGTATCAGCCGACGATGAGGGCACCACCCTTCATCAGGCCTGGGCACGGCTGGATGTGTCCGGCGTGGAGGGGCTGTCGGTCCAGTTTGGACGCCAGGAGTTCGTCCTGGGAGAGCACCGGCTGGTCGGCACACTGGACTGGTCCAACCGTGCCCGCTCGTTCGACGGCTTCGTTGTTGCCTACGAGAAAGACAAGTTCCGGGCTGATGCCTTCGGCTTTCTGGTGTCGAGGGGAGATCCGGCGGGCCTAATCACCCCGGCCTCGGCCGCTGAAAACGGCTATTTCACCGGCATCAACGGCAGGATCAAGGACGAGAACTTCGGCATCGCCGAAGCCTACTACCTGAACTATCTCGACCGCGACGCCGGCGCATTGCGGGCCGCCCCGCCGTCATTTCCAGGCGACAACGATCTGGTACTTCACACGATAGGCGCCCATCTGCTGCGTGCGGCCAAGCGGGGCGAACTGGACTGGAGCCTTGAAGGGGCCTACCAGTGGGGCGAGGACGGATATCTCCGTCACCGTGCGGGGGCCTTCCATGTGGCTTTCGGTTTTACGGCTGACACGGATATCGAACCACGACTTGAGTTCGAGTACAATTTCGCATCGGGTGACAAGAATGCGGCCGACAACCGGAGCCGGGCGTTCCGCAATCTCTTCCCGACCAACCACAACAAATACGGCCTGATTGACTTCATGCAGTGGTCGAACCTTCACGAACTGAACCCGGAACTCTCCGTGAAAGTCTCGGGGGTGACGCTGGCGGCCGCCTACCACGAGTTCCTGGCCGTGAAAGAAGAAGGCGCGATCGGAGTCGGCCCCGCCGCCCTCACACCGCTTGCCGGACGGACGTCACGGCAGTTCGGCCGTGAACTGGACCTGACGGCAACCGCCAAACCATACAAGCCGGTCGGTGTGCTGGTTGGATACTCCATGTTCAACCCGGGCAAGATGTTCCGGCAGTCATTCCCGGTCATCAAGACCCATTGCGCTCACTTCCTCTACCTGCAGGCGACCGTGACCCTGTAGGTTTGCAGGGTGGCAAGGATCGCCAGCCGAATGGAACCGCCCGCCGATGGAAATAGAAACCCGGCGGGCGGTTCTGTCTTTCAGGAACCTGTCCGGCAAGGAGGCGCTCCATGAACTACCGTTTTCAGGAAATCACGCTTCAGCATGACGAGCTGATGATGGTTACAGACCGGCTGTCCCTCATTCTCGATGCCCCGCCGGACCGGCTGAGCGATGACCGCTTGCGGAAACTGATCGACTACGAAATCGGGTTTCTGTACGAAACCCTGTCCGAGCACTTCCTCTTCGAGGAGATGGACGGATATCTTTCCGAGGCCTTGGACAAGATGCCAAGCATTTCCGTACAGGCCGAATTCCTCCGGAATGAGCACGCGGAGATACGGAATGCCCTGCTGAAGCTGAAAAAGCAGTCGGCCCAGATGTCCACCAGCGAGCTACGGCAGGCCCTGCGGGAACTCCTCGGGAAACTTGCCGACCATGAACGGGCGGAAAGGGAGATCATGAATGCGATCAGCCTGGAAACGCCGGCCGGTTCCACGGGCTGAAGGGTCCTCCCTGGCAGCAGCGGCCCTGATGGCCGGACTTGCTCTCTATGCCACTACAACCGGCGCAGCGCCTTCGAACCCCTGCACCTGTCTGCAGGGCCGGATTCCGCTTGAGTTCGAGCAGACTGTCCGTACTGGCGATCTCAAGGGCGATCTGCAGGCCGCGCTCGACGAGACGGGACAATTTGCACTTGCCCGTGCGGTCCTTTCCCTGGCTTTCTGCGGATCACCGCCGGAAGGAATGCTCCAGGATGGCCCCAACCGCATCGACTGGCCAGCCGCACGCTGCACGGCCAGCTTCAGGGGCCAGCGGCCCTGGCCCGAACTGGTCGAAGTAACCTGCAGCAGGCCGATGTCAGCAGTGGTTCTGCCTGCGGGCTATCAGGCAAGGCTCCCCCTCGACTGGGTAGAACATGGAGAGGAACTGAACCGGTTCTGGACGGCTTCGGTGGAAGTCTCGCGCGAATGCCCGGCCTCACGCCGGCAATAACCGCCTACCCCGCAGCTACCGGCGGGCGGAGAACCCTGACCACATTGAAGGCGGGTTCCACCCTGCCAGCCTCAACGGTGGCCTCCGGTGCGGCCACCCGTGCGATGAGTTCCAGTTCTGCCAGGTGATACATGCGGAGCGCGCTCCAGGTGGCATCGGCCGCGAAAAACGGGTTCCAGGTAACGAAAATTGTCCCGGTTGCGAGCAGAACCGGGAGCACTGGCGATCTCACCGCATCCACAACCACCATGCCGCTGCAGGACACTCTCAGCCCCTCGTGAATGATCCGTGCCAGTTGCCCCGGCCGGAAATGGTGCACCGCCTGAAGGATACTCGCCGCGCAGTAGCTGCTGTCCGGACAGTCATCCATGTTCAGCGCATTCAGCACCCGGAAGCTGGCATTGCCGAGCCCCGCTGCGCGGCTGGTGGCCGCAGTGACATAGGCTGGCTGTATGTCCGAACCGGTAACTGGAACTGCGGGAAACTTTCCCGCAAGAAAGACCGGAAAACCGCCAAATCCGCTGGCTATATCCAGGAACCCGCGGCTTCTGAACCGGTCTGGAACCCGCTCCAGCAGTTCCCCCAGAGCCCTGCTGGCTGCACGGTAGACGCCGGTCATCCGGTTCAGCTGGTGAAGCTGGAATATCTCGATTTTTCTGAGCAGTTCAGGATAGCCGGGACGGTCCATGAACTCCGGCGGCCCCTGCCGCACGGCCATGTCGCCCCGGCAGAGGTACCGTGCCACGGCCCGGCTGCCGCATACCCGGAGGAACCTTTCCTGGTAGTCTTTCCAGATGCGGTCGGTCAGCGTCTCCAGCCGTTCCAGATGCGCCGACCGGCTGGTTCCGGGAGTCCGGTGCAGATCGCCTATTTCAGGCCGGAATGCCGCCGCCGTTTCGCCAGCCGCCTGATGGCGCTCGCGTGCGAGAGGATCCCACATCGGTGGAAGCTTCGCCCGGCTGTCCGGCTCACGGTGAACCTCCACTACTCCTCCCGGATTTCATCGGCAGGGGGTCATGCGACCGATTCCTGCCGGCTGTAGGGCGGACGCCCCTTCGGCCACTCAGTGTTGTTCTGGTGACCGTACATATCAACCAGTATCTTGACTGCCTCGGCGTGCTGCATGAGGAAGCGCATGTCACCGCGAACCTTGATGGTTCCCCTCAGCCCGAGCTGGATCGGGTCCGCAATACCAGCGGCGATCTCCTCCCACAGGGATGCCGGGGCGGTGAACCTGAAGTTCAGTCCCTTGCCGTCATGGCGTCCCGGCAGCGGGCCGTACTCGGCCACCTGCCCTCCTTCGAGACGGATGAGATAGTACAGGGCGTTTCCGGCAGTCACATAAGGCGATTTTTCGTCGCCCATGACCTCGAACGTCGCCAGTATCTTCTCCCGTGGAGCCAGCTCACGGAACTTCTGTGTGCTGTTCACGAGCTGCTTCATGTCTTCATACCACTGGTCTGTATAAATCACGCTCATCGGGGTTCTCCTTCCGGTGTCAGTTCAGCCATGCGTAGAGGCCGCCAGCCGCCGCAGCCGATGCCGCCGCAGCCGCCAGTGCCACTTTCTGTTTCCGGCGGAACGTGCGTTCACGAATCTCCGGAGCCATCAGCTCCGGCGGGATCTGCATGAACTGGAGCACGCGGACCAGAAACGGTATCTGCCCGGGCCTGAACCGCGCCCGGATCCGGCGCCTCACCAGCAGTTCAAACGGACCCTGCTCTCCGGTCGTCAGGTGCGCCACGGAAATGAAATCGGCACGGATGGAGGCGCCGTCCGGGGCGGGGGCTGTCACATCAGACAGCTCGATATGGTCGCCAAGGAAGCGGATCTTGACGCAGATGTCGTCCTCGGCGGCCTCCAGGTAGACCTCGCCGGAAAGCGATTTTGCCTGCACTCGTTTCTGCTCGGAATCCGCGACATTCTGGCTCAGGTACTGGTGAATCATGTCCGCCAGTCCGCTCGCCTCCTGCCCGCCCGCGAGGTAGACGGGAGGCGGAGCGGAAGCAGCAGCGGTGGCACTCATACCCGGTCCCACCATTTCTCAAGACCGAAATCCTCGGCGATCACCCCCAGGCAGTTATATCCGGGGGCAAAAGTGATGTAGCCGTGCGGATGCTGCGAAGCCCCGCACATGTACAAACCCTGGATAGGCGTCCGGTAATGGGATAGGGAGTCGGACGGCCGGTGTTCCAGAAGGTTATCCGGGTGAATCCGGCCGACCATCCAGTCCCCAAACCGGTAGTTGACCATCTTCTGGCTGATGTCGAGAGGGGTTTCCGTCACCCAGCGCCGGATCAGGCCCTCATCCATGTTCTTGCAGACGCGGCGCCACCGGTCGATACAGTGCTGGCCATAGATCCGCTTTCTCGACTCCCAGCCGCCCGACCCCCAGCCTTCGATTTCATAGGGAACGAACACACGAATAAGCCCGGTTGCCTTGCCTTCGGGCGCATCGGTCGGGTCGTAGATCGAGTTGACAGCGACGTTGAGGCGGGGTGTTTCGGGCACGATACCCTGCCTGATCTGGCTGAAATCCTCATCAAAGTCGGCGAGCGATTCGTAGCCGATGTTGAGGATCCAGGCCCGGTCAATATCCGGATCGAAGTCCGCCGCCCGGTATCTGGGAAGTCCGTTCATTGCCAGATGCACGTTGAACAGGGTCGCATCCTGATACTTCACCTTCTGGACCTCTTCGGCCAGTTTCTTGGGAACGTACTGGCGTGGAAGGAGTTTTTCGAAGGTCTGGTTGACGTCGATGCTTGAGGCTACCAGCTTTCGTGCCCGGATGATCCCGTCCGGAGTGCGAACCCCCACGGCGCGGCCGTCCTCGATGATGATCTCCTCAACCGGGACTTGGGGGAAAACCCGCCCGCCCGCCTTGACGATGACCCGCATCAGGGTATGCGCCAGCCGGTGGCTCCCGCCCTTGCAGACGTGCCAGTTGGCGATCTTCCCCAGCAGTACCGGATACGTGACCGCCAGCCCCTTGATATGCGGCTGGTAGGCACAGATCGTGGCGTGGAAGGCCAGCATCGCCTTTATCCGCTCGTTCTCGAAATGCTTGTTCAGGAAATCGGCGACAGACATCGTCCGCAGCTTTGCCGTGAGGAACTCCGACTTTTCCTCCACTCCCCACGCCGCCAGCGCTTTCGTGATGTCGTTCAGCTCGATCGGCGGCGCATACATGAGGGTACGGACCATCAGGTCGAGATATCCCTGCACCTCGTCATAAAGCCGGAGCCAGGTATCGGCGTCCTTCTTGGAGAACCGCGCAAAACTCTTCCATGTCTTGTGCTGGTCGGTATGGATGGTGATCGCCGTGTCGTCCGAGAAGATGCTCCCCATCTGGACGTCGGGATGAACGTATTCCACCCCGTTATCGAGAAGCTCGAGGTCGTCGTAGACGGGGCACAGGCCCACCAGGGAGTGGTAGTTCGAGTGCAGGTTGTGCAGGAAGTTGGGCTCGGTGACCTCCTCGGTGCAGAGCCCCCCGCCTTCTTCCGACCGCCGCTCCAGAACGGCCACGGACCACCCGGATTTCGCCAGATAGGCCGCCAGCGACATCCCGTTGTGGCCGGCGCCGATTACGATCGCATCGAAACCCTTGTCGAACATTCCCATCAGACTCTCCTCGCGGTTTTGCCTCAGTGTCCGCACCATTCCGGGGCGCAATCAGTACATTCGCTTCGGGTTTCTCCAGACTTCCTTGTACCCATGGTCCTCGCAGAGTATCTTGAAGCAGTTGTATCCGGGCCCTGCCGTCACGCCGCCGCCGGGATGACAGCAGCTCGCCGCCAGATAAAGCCCCGGAATTTCGGTCTTGTACCGGCCGGCTCCGGCGAATGGCCGCATGTGGTTCAGCTGGTCAATGCTCATCGCCCCGTGCCCGAAGTCGCCTTCGCGCATCCGCATCCCCCGCTCCTGGTCGAGCGGCGTGTGCAGGTAGTCGGCGATTACGTTGTCACTGGTCATGTTCGGCGCGAACTTGCCGTAGAGTTTCAGGAACTTCCCGTTGTATGTGGAGCGTATCTCCTCCCATTCGCCCTCGCTGAGTGCGCTGGCGCGGGGGAAGAAATACCACCCGGTCAGGTTGTGCTTGCCCGGAGGCGCCTGAGTCCGGTCCCAGATCGAGTTGATCCAGACGCCCGCACCCGGCAGGTCGGGTATCCGGTCGATATGGCCCGCCCGGCAGTAGTCCAGGACTTCCGTGGCGCTGTCGAATCCGACCACCTGGTACCAGGCCCGGTTGATATCGGAGTTCTTGCGCGCCGACTTGTAGTCAGGCGGCTCATGCAGGGCCATGGCGACACTGCCGAGCACCTGGTCCGGTCCGTCCTTGTAGTTCTTCACCCGCCGCTTGTAGTAGTCGCTCAGGTGATCCTCGCCGATCAGGTCCAGGAACGTGTCCTTGACCCCGATGGCGCTGACAACGGCATGCCTGGCTCGGAACTCCTTGCCGTCCACAAGCTGCACGCCGACCGCACGCTTGTCCTCAAGGATGACCTTCTTGACCCGGCTCGACTCCCGCATGGTGGCGCCTTCCTTCAGGCATGCGGTCACCATTGCGCCGTTGAGCCGGTGCGTTCCGCCAACAATCATCCGCCAGCAGCCGGGCATGAACAGGCAGGCGAATATGAAAATCCCCCCCATCCCTGGCCATTCCAGCGGCGGCCCGCAGAACTCGATCGCAACCCGGTAGAAAAGGGCCCGGATCTCGTCGCTTTCAAACAGCTCGTCAATGCAGTCGCGGATGGACTTGTATGCCATCTCCTCGTCCAGGCCGAAGGAGCGCATCAGGACCGTCCATGCGGCATAGGCACTGGGCAGTCCCTTGGCGAGATCCACCGGCGCCGGCGGCGTGTAGAGCCCCATCGCCATGAGGGGTTCGAACATGTTTGCCTTGGTCTTGAGGGCCCGCCAGGTTTCCGCATCGCGCTTCGAGTAGACCGCGAAGTTCCGGCAGGTCTCCTCGATCATGTCGTTGCGGTAAATGATCACCGGTGGGCGGCCGTCGCTGAATGCGATTCCCGCCTGCGCCTCCGGGAAAATCGTTCGCGCCCCCAGACTCGGCAGGTCGAAGTCCGAGAAGAACGGCATGATATGGAGGAACTCCATGAAATTGGCATGGATGTTGTGACAGAAGCCGGGCGCCGTATGCTCATCGGTGTAGACGGCGCCGCCGAACTCGTGACGTCCCTCGAGTATGAGGGTGTCGACACCCGCCCGGGCCAGATAAGCGGCGCACGTCAGCCCGTTATGACCACCGCCGATGATGATGACATCGTAATCTTTCTTCTGCATCCGTACCAGACCTCTTTGGGGTTAGGGCCCTGGAACCAGCGCCGGATCCCTCTCCGGGCTCCTGCCTGTGCGGCTCCGCCAGACACGGCGAAACCACACCTGTAGAAATGATACGGATGTCAGTTTTCCACTATGATAGCCGTCATAGGTCGGCAAAGGTGACCAACGCAGTGCGATAAAATGCCGTTTGTATGTGCTATTCCGGGCGGTTTCGCCGCAGGGAACTTGCTGTCACCAGAAAATAAAACAGGATTGCGGCGGCACTTCCAAGTGCACCCCATTCCCGAAGCGTCTGGCTCAGAAACCAGTCCCCCGCAATCCGCAGGGCAAGCGTGATATTCAGCAGGAGCAGCGGCAGATAGGCGAGCGTCCGGAAGCGGATTGGCAGTTCCAGAATCGCCGGGAAAATGATCGGTGCATGACCAAAAATCATTGAAAACACGAACCCGAGAAAAATGGCGTGCAGGGCCGCATCGTACATGGGTCCGGCCACGAGCGGACTCCAGCCAAGCAGGATAACGCCTCCAAGAGCGAGCCAGACGAATCCGCTCATCAGGCAGATTGCAACGAACTTCGGCAAGCCTTCGCCCCGCACCGTATGGCGGACCACGTCATAATGCCCAAGCCAGCCCGCCAGCATGAGATAGCCCGCCCCCGAAATCCGGTCCCCGGCCGCCGGCACAGCGAGACCTGTCAGGTACCCGCCCAGAACCGTTCCCGTGGCGGCCAGAAACAGCGGCCAGGTCCAGGGTGAGGGCCGCAAGAACCGGTTCAGTTCAAGACGCTCACCGACGATGGTCAGGACCAGAAAACCCGCCCACCAGTGCACCACCCGGAATACTGGCCAGCCCAGTGCGTACAAAATGTTTCCAGCAAGCCAGCAAGCGGCGCCGATCGCCATGACCCACAAGTGGCGGGAAGGAGATTCACGGATAACGGTGGCATACGCCGCGCACAGGATCAGCGCCGCAAACACACCTGGCAGCGCCGCCATCCCCGGCGGCAGGGTTCCCGCCAGCGTCAGGACGGCAAACAGGACCGCCATCAGGGGAGCGGCATAAACCCACCCTTTCCCGATGCCGACGGCCCTTTCGAGACTGATCAGTATCCCCAGAAATCCGGAAACCATCAGGGGCCCGTGCGATTCGATGGCGGCCGGTGCGGGCACGGGTGCGGCCCATCCGATCCGGATCAGGCCTCCCCAGATGGCCACCACCATCGTGACTGCCCCGGCCACGAGCAGCGGTGCCCGGTATAACCGGCGGCGGACCGAACCGGAGCCGTCCGGCATACCGGTCACTTCCATCCCAGACGGCTTTTTGCTTCCGGGGACATTCTCGAGGGTTCCCAAGTGAGATCGCTCCGCAGATTGACCGTCACCCGGGCACCGTCCGGCATTGCCTTTCGTACGGCCGTTTCGGCATTGCTCTTCAGGACGGGGCCCAGAGGACAGGTGGGAGAGGTCATCCCCAGATCCACCTCGACGGCAAGATCGTTCAGCCGGACATCAAAAACGAGCCCCAGATCAACGACGTTGATCCCCAGTTCAGGGTCGAGAACCTCCCGGAGCGACTCGCGTATGGTGTCCACACTGGCCATCTCCGGCTTTATACGTTCTTACGGTCAGAACGGGCAAGGTCCGATGGCATCAGCCGCCGCATTCAGCCGGTTCCAGGCATCGTCCCCCGTAATGACCGAGAGCGCCAGCGGATACAGGATCTCGTTTTCCTTGTGGATATGAAGCTGGAGGTTGTTCACCAGCGTCCTCGCCGCCCGGGCCAGTTGCTGCTTCGCACCGGCATCCAGAACCGCAGAAGCCGAAATATCGTGGATTTCATGCTTGAGGCGCCGCAATTCGACATGCTCGGCGGACATGGCCTGCGGCGGGCCATTCAGCCCCTGCTTCTCCAGTTCCGGGAACAGCACGTCTTCCTCGCGCTGGTGATGCGGTTCGGCTTCAATGAGCAGGTGCGCCAGTTCATGAATCCGGGCGATGCCATTACTGCCCAGTTCCGCGGACGTCTGCATCCTGGTAACCAGTTCGCCCATCTCCGACAGCATCGCCAGAATCCGGTCGTGTTCGGCGTACAGGACACGAACCATATGGGTTGATGGAAGTGCCGCCAGCTTGGCCTTGAGGGCCTCTGGAGACGGCAGTTCATGGCAGGCCGATGCCGGACGTGAGTGTGGATACATCATAAGCTGCAAATACCCCCCTGCAGGTGATCTCGGCGTCCAGTATCAGCGGCGGAAAGCATCGCCGTTATGACAGGCCACATATGGAGTGGTTGCAGCCAGTATGAGGCCTGTCATATCGGGCGTGGCCCCCTGCGCCTATCTCTTTGGAGAGACGACTGACACATGCGTCATTTCCAGACCGGGAACCTTTCAGCCGATTGTGCCCGTTCAATAAGGAAGAACCAGTGACAAAGGCAGAGCCAGCAGCCAGACGCCGTCCGCAGCGGCCCGGTACCCGGAAAGCCGCCACCTTCGGCGACAGTCAGGGCTATGATGCGATCGTGATCGGTACGGGCATGGGCGGGTCGGCCTGCGGAGCCATCCTTGCCTCTCACGGCTTCCGGACACTGATCCTGGAAAAGAACCCGCGTGTGGGTGGATCCTGCTCCTGGTACGAGAAAGACGGCTTCCATGTGGACATGGGCACCCACATGTTCATCCGGGGAAACAAGGGACCGTTCGGGGAATGCACGCGGCGGCTGGGGATGGGCACTCCGCTCAAGTTCCGCCACGCAAAACGGATGGTCTGGTTCCGCGGCCTGAACATGGATCTCAAGTCGCCCCCGGAGCAGTGGATGCTCCCGCTGTTCGGGCTGATCGGCTTCTACCAGTCGGGGCTTCCGGTTTCCGCCATCCCGGTCATGGCCCGCATGT
This sequence comes from Deltaproteobacteria bacterium, assembly GCA_026129095.1. Lineage (NCBI taxonomy): Bacteria > Pseudomonadati > Myxococcota > Myxococcia > Deltaproteobacteria bacterium. The sequence continues at coordinate 24,848 of JAHCIT010000012.1, read as the reverse complement.
TCTTCGACATCCTCACGATGCCGCCAAAAGAGATCGAGAAGTGGAATCACCGGACCATCGACGAGTTCATGAGCCGGTATACGGACGACACGTTCGTCCACGGCGCGGTGGGATTTCTGCTCGGCCTCTATTTCATCCTGCCCACATGGCAGGCATCGGCTGGTGAATCGATCTGGAATCTCCAGCACTTCATCCAGGACAACAACCTCGGTTACCCGATGGGTGGAGCGGTGGCCATCCCCCGGACGTTCCTGAAAGGGGCGGAGCAGCACGGCGCACGGGTGCTCACCGGGGCACCGGTCGAGAAGATCCTCATCAGCAACGGACGTGTCAGGGGCGTCCGGCTGAAGAACGGCGCGGAGTTTCACGCACCGGTCGTCGTTTCGACCTCATCCGTCAAGGACACAATGTTCCGTATGGCCGGCAAGGAGCATCTCACCAGCGCCTATATCGAGCGGGTGGAAGCCATCAAGGGAAGCTATATCGCGGTTCAGGCGAAAATCGGGGTCCGCAAGAAGATTACCGAAGTCGGCTGCGTTGTTGGCGGTTCGCCGCTGAAGATCGGTCGCCGGGAGATCAACCGTACCATGCTGCTGGAAACTTTCCGGCAGATGGATTCGGGCGTCTTGCCAAAATACACCCCTATCTACAGCCCCATTCCCAGCAACTTCGATCCTTCCCTTGCTCCGCCCGGCCAGCAGATCATCACCGCCTGCGCGGTGGCTCCCACGGCGGATGTCGAACTCCAGGACGGCGAGAAGGCCTGGCTCGAAAACCTCCGCCAAACGCTCTACGCCATGATCCCGGGGCTTAGGGAAAACATCATCTTCGAAGACATGTTTTCCGTCCGGGCCATCGCCGGATGGGTTGGGAAAAGTTCGGGTGCGGCCGTCACGACCGCTCAGACCCCGGATCAGGTGGGCCGCCAGCGCCCTGGTCACCGCACGCCGGTCAGGGGGCTGTATCTGGCGGGCGACTGCGCCGGAGGCCGGGGCGTCGGCACCGAGCTCGCCTGCCAGTCCGGAATGGATTGCGCCGATCTCATAGACCAGGACCGGATGCGCGCATTTGTCTGAAACTTCACGAACAGGAGAAACCGACAATGGTACAGATCAACACCGACATGACCCCGAAGGAACTGATGGACCGGCTGCTGCCCGAACTGATCAGCTCGAAGCTGGCCGGAGTATCGTTCGGTCCGATCCGGGATACGGTCCAGATACACATTCCGGATACGGGCCACTGGGCCGCTCTCATTGAGAACGGGACGGTGTCAATCAGGCCCGGTAAATCCGAAATGGCATACGTCACGGTGGTGCTGCCGCCGGGCGCTCTCATGACAGCACTCGAACGGGCCGCTTCCGAAGCGGGGGACCTGGATGCCATCGATATCAGCGGTCCGCTTCAGACGGCCACCGGGTTCATCACGCAGGAACTCATCGATTCGCTCCGGGCCCAGATCCAGGGGACGATCCGGTTTACGCTGACGACGGCCAGCGGAACGGACGAGTCCCTGTTTGTGGGTTTCGGCGGCATCAATACGGACGCTCCCACCTGCACCGTGCAAACGAGTGAAACCGATCTTCTCGACATCGTCGAAAAGGGCCAGTCTCCCCAGGAGGCATTCATGGCCGGCAAGGTCCGACTGGACGGGGACATGTCGATCCTGATGGGACTGGTGGCGAACGTCCTGCCACTCATCGATACAGGAATGACGTTCCTCAAAAGCTACATGAAGGAACGACGGTAGGTTTACCGGATATTCCGTCACAAGACGGCAGATCCGTGCTTTATCGCATACGTTACCCGGCTCTCAGTTTGCCAGAAGGCCGGCGGCTACCGATGTGGCCAGCGCCATGACCGACATCTGCGGAGTAACGCCGGAAGCCGACGGGAACAGGCTGGCATCGGCCACGTAGAGATGCTCGTATCCCCGGACCTGTCCGGAACCTTCGCACACCCGTCCGATTGAACAGGTGCCCATCGGATGAAAACCACCCGTGACTACCCGTCTTTCCGGAAGAGGATCGGGAAGCCAGCGGTCAAGCGCTCCCGAATCCCTGAACTGGCGTGTCCCCAGCACAACCGGCGTGACCGCAGTGGCGCCAGCCGTGAATGCCGCCTCCGCAAGCCGCAGCATCGCCTTTCGCGCCGAGCGGCGGACCGAATCCGTCAGCCGGTAACTGATCCGGTAGCCATCCCCCCCGTCACTGGACACGGAACCAGTTCCTTCATCATGAACAAGTGCTGCCCACAGGCCTGCGCTGGAACCGCGAGAGAGGGCGCCGATCTGGCCAAGCGCGGCCAGAAGGGGAGCCATGAGCGCCTGGGGAACCGACTGGTTGAGGAGCAGAAACCCCTCGGACTCCAGGAACTCGCTGCAGTACGCACTTTGCGGAATGGATGGCGGCCCCATCTCCACCGGTCCGGGGAAGTGCGGAATCAGGAGAAACGCCGGATGGATGGAAAGGTTTTCGCCCACACCTGCGGTGTCAACGCCTGACCTCTGAAGCAGCGCGGGCGTGTAAAGGCTGCCTCCGGCAAGAACGATCTGGTCGGCATGGAATGTCCTCCGGACGCCATCACGGGTGGAAATGGTTTCGGCGCAACTGGCCCGGCGGCCCGCGAACCGGATGCGGACGGCACGGGTATTCAGATAAACTCCGGCACCTTTCTTCCGTGCCACCGGAAGATAGGAGATGTTGGTGCCGCGCTTGGCCTCTTCCGGGCAGCCCAGGATGCAGATCGTCCGGCCCGTGCATCCGGGGGCATTGCGGGGCATTGGCCCACCCTTCCAGCCCCGGTTCCGGATGCCTTCCAGAAGTTTCCGGCCGTTGTTTCCCAGCAGTTCCGCACCGGCTTCCGACACCTGCAGGAAGGTATCTACCCGGCGGTAGTAATCAGAAAGATCAGGAGCTCCGGCCCTCTTCCATGCACTGTGGATGGACTCCGGCAGCGGAAAACAGTTGCCGGTATTGATGGCCGTGGAACCGCCCTCGCAGCGTCCGTGAAGGACCACTCGCGGTGGAATCCAGCCGCCGCTGGAAACGACGTAGCTTCCGCTCCTGATGGCACGGATGGCACTTTGGAGCCCGGATTCGCCGAGCATTGCGCGGGGTGCCTCACCTCCCGCCTCCAGGACCGACACGGACGCTCCGGCCAGTGCCATTTCGGCGGCCAGTGCCGCCCCTCCGGCACCAGAACCGATCACACAAATATCGCTGTGAATGTCCGTCTCCATGGCGCTCCTGGGACAACGTGGTCTGGTCTGCAGTTTCCAGTGTGCGGGAAAAGACACCGGTAACCTATGGCACGTGTCATAAGACCGCCGAATATGGACAGGCAGCAGCTACTTTCAATGGGCGGCAGTCCCTCATCGCTGTGCTGGATTGCACGGAAGTTTTACAGTCAGAAAAATTACAACTGTAGGCATATTAGACATCCTGTTGTAATATCTGTGAGTGGAGGCCTTCCCCAGTGGATACCGAAACGGTGAACCAGAGTGCAGTTCCTGCGCGTTTCTATCCGCAGGCGATCGTCAACATCACCAACCGGTGCAACCTGCACTGCTCCCATTGCTTCGTCTACCGCGACGGCAATCCGAACCAGCCGGTATCCGAGCCGTCCGACGATGATCTCCTGGCCCAGATCAGGGAGATACGTGACCGTCACCGCATCGGTGCAATGCTCTGGATGGGTGGAGAGCCTCTCATCAAGAAAGACCTGCTCCGCAGGGGATTGCCGCTGTTTGCACGCAATACCATCACGACGAACGGGACCATTCCCTTGGCCGATTTCTCGGATGTGACGGAAAACCTGCTCTACGTCATCTCGCTGGACGGACCCGAAGCACTCAACGACTCAATCCGGGGCGAAGGCGTGTTCCGGCGGGTGATGGACAACATGGGCCGCCTCCCCTCCGGATTTCCCCATGTGGTGCAGTGCCAGTGCGTGGTGACAAGACGCAACCAGGATTCGCTGCCCGAGTTCGTCGAGATCATCTCCAGAAGCCCGTTCCGTCATCTGACATTTTCCTTCCACGTACCGGCCCGCAATGACACGACCGGGAACGCATGGGAAAGCGTAAGGCAGCGCGACGATGCCATACGGCTAGTCATGGAACTGAAGAAGCAGATGGGCGGCCTCATACGGAACCGCACTCGTTCGCTCGAAATGATGCTGTCGGAAAATAACCCCGGGAAGATCACGGGAAACTGCCCGGCGAAGCAGCTGATACTGCCGCTGTACCTTTCGGGCCGGACACTGGTTTCACCCTTCTGCTGTTACGGAAACGACGTGGACTGCGACCGATGCGGGGCCTGGGTTGTGTTCGAAATGGCCGCTGCGCTGGAGAACCCGGCGGTCGCCGCCCGGCAGCTACATCTGCCGGACTGAGCCGGCAGCTTCCACGGAAACCGTAAACTCGCTGCCACCAAGACTCGTCGAATACCTGACGTCCGCCTCCATATCCGCAACGGCTGGACTTCCGGCATTGACGAGCAAAACCTTGAGCGCCAGCGCAGCAAGCAGTGACGTTCCAACCGACATGATGACCAGCGCGACAAAAAGCGGTCCAGATATGATCCCGGCCCGCAGCGCGACAGTGCCAACGGCGATCTCCATCGCACCACGGGCATTCATGGCAAATCCGGTCGCCCAGGAACGCTGTGCATCCAGGCCGCCCATCCGGGCTCCGGCATAGGAACCCAGCAGTTTCCCGGCGCTGGCCAGTGCCAGCACCATCACGATCAGTCCCCCATCAAAGCTGGCTGCGAAATCAACCTGAAGCCCGATGCTGCCAAAGAACAGCGGTGCCATGACAAGTGTGACAAAGCGCTCAATCCCGGCGGCGACATGGCTCCTGACATGATGCAGGTCGCCAAGAGCCAGCCCCAGGACAAACGCGCCAAAGATTGCGTGCACGCCCAGCCATTCCGCGAAGGCCGCCGACAGGCAGCCCAGTCCGAGCACATAGACAAACAGCGAGCCATGCTCCGGAGGGACTCCGCCACGGCGCACCAGGACATACCGGAAAATCATCCGGCCAAGCGTCAGCATGATGGCAACGAACGCCACGACCGAAAGCCCGGTAACAGCCACCTCTGATATGGCCACCTTGTCCGCCGGCATCAGCTTCAGGATCAGGGCAATCAAGAGCCAGCCGCCCAGGTCATTGATCGAGGCAGCGGCAATCACCACTGCGCCCGTCTGATTCTGGAGGGCTTTCAAGTCCTTGAGGATCTTGACGATGACCGGCAACGCCGTGATGGACATTGCTGTCGCGAAAAACAGCGTGAAGATCAACGGTGACGCCGATGGCCCGGCGTGATCCATCAGGAAACTGGCCGACAGGATTCCTGTGACAAAGGGGACGAGAAACCCTCCGGCACTGACGGCAAGAATCAGCCCCGCCCTCTGGCGGATTCTGGTCAGCCCGATCTCAAGCCCGGAGAGGAGCAGAAATGCAGAAATGCCCAGGATGGTAATGGCATTGAACACCACGGCCGGCGGTCCTGACGTGGGGAAAAGCATCCGGATCGCATCCGGGAAGACGCGCCCCAGGATGGTGGGGCCGAGTATCACTCCTGCCAGGAGTTCGCCGAAAACGCATGGCAACCTGAACCGTTCAGCCCAGTTTCCCAGAAACCGGGTGGAGAGCAGCAGAAGCCCCAAACCGGCAAACAGGCCCACGACATCGGTATGGGACATGATCTCCACGGGGAACCTCGCAGGGCCACAAACCCTGCAGTTTCATCTCATGGCGGGTTACTGGGAGTAGTAGCCAACCAGTGCCGCCTGACCGAGGACATGGCTTGGCATGGATTTCCGCACTTCCTCCACGGACGGGGCCGTCGCCTTGACGTCGAGCCTGTCTGCATCAAGCGCATACAGCGTGAACTCGTACGGATGATCGCCTGTTCCCGGGGGTGGCTGGGGGCCTCCCCACCCGATATCCCCGTAACCGTTACGGCCCTGCCGGGAGCCATCCGGAAGCCGTTCCGTACAGGGCTGTCCGGCCTTTAGTCCCCCGGCAGCGGGCGGGATATCGAAAATGATCCAGTGAACCCAGTTCCGGGCCACCGGATGCGGATCAATGCACAGCAGCGCAAAGCTCCGGGTACCGGCGGGAGCCCCTGTCCAAACCAGTTCGGGAGAACGGTCGGGCTGCCCGCCGGTCCGGGTATGAACCGCTGGGATTCGGGCCTTGTCGCCAAACGCCGTGCTGGCGAGTTTCATGGCCGCAGGCCCACCCGGCGGGCGATTTCAGCCGGCCGGGGAAAATCCACGCGGACAGCACCGAGCGACAGGCCACCGAAATCCCTTGCGTATGGCCGGGAGGTCGGCCTGGCATCACGGCCGCGCCTGACAACCGGCTTCTTCACCGGGCCCTCGTTATAGTAGGTCCAGCGCGGTGGCGGATCGGACTCCCTGACCTCTTCGCCTTGCGCCTCGACACGGTCCATTCGCCAGTCATAAACGGCCTCGACGATCTTCTTGATCCCGCGAGCCGCCAGCGGTTCGGGACCAAAGGACTTTTCCGCAGCTGCCAGCAGGTCACGCACCCGCTTGTGAACTTCGGGAGACGGGGCGTGGTGGGCCACGGACTTCATGAACGGCGTCAGGCTCTGGGCCCGCTGCCGGGAGAGTTCCGCCTGGTGGCGCAGGAAGTCGCTCTTCTGGTTCTTCAGGTTCTCGTACGCCCGGAGGTTTGATTCGAATATCTGTATCAGTGGCGGGCCGTTCCGGGTGCGGAGTTTTTCGTGGGCGATGTCGAAATACTTCTTCATCTCCCCGGCCTCGAAGTGCGCGAGCTGGTACACGTTGTCTTTCCAGAGATGGAAGTCCGTATAGTTATAGTGATCCAGCACCCGGTTTTCGGCCATCATCCTCTCGAACAGCTTGGTACCGGGACAGGGTGTGAGCGGACCAATCTGGTAGAACGTCGGCTTGAGGTTGACGAAGTAGTCAATGTCCTGCTCGATGTTATCACGGGTGTGAAAGTCGAATCCCAGGATAGACGACGCAATCACCTCGATGCCGTTCCGCTGGAGGCCGTCTATGACCTCAGGCGGCTTCTTCGCGCCTTCCCTCTTGGCGAGGTTCATCTCGTCCTTGTTCTGCTCGCACAGGCTCGATTCGACACCGACCCAGATGGCTCCGACACCGCACTCCCGCAGCTCTTCCGGCTCATAGTGGGACAGGGCCCGCACCGAGCCGAAGGAGAACCACCGGATTCCCCATGTCTTGCGGTCAGACCGGATCAGCCGGCCCAGTTCCCGCACGTATTCGGGGTTCAGGAACATGTCCTCGTCAAAGAGAATCACGTTCAGGTTCTCCGAGTTCAGCTTCTTCTGGTAATGCTTCATGAAGTCATATATCTGCGCGGGTTCGGCGATATATATCTTCTTCTGGTGGAAGAAAGCCGATGTGTTGCAGAAGTCGCATCCTGCCGGGCAACCCAGCGATACCAGGAAAGCCGGCAGCCGCAGGTGGGCATTCGGGAAACCAGCCAGGGCAAATCCGCAGGTGGGCATGTGATACTGGTTGACCTTTTTCACTATCGGGTCATTCTTCAGAAGCCGCCGCATGAACTTGATCCCCTCTTCACGGCAGAGGAAATCGGCGTTCTCGCGGATGAACTCGCCGTCCTGGTCCTTGTCGCCGGGCATCTTGACGAAAAGCGATGAAACGCCATATCCGCCAACGACGATCTTGGACTTTGGCGCCTCCTTGCGGATCGCCTTGATCATTTTGACAACCTTTGGCGTATGGACGCTCTTGAGCTGGATGGCGATGTAGTCGTATCCCTTCCGGATCTCGTCAATGAACTCGTCCCAGTGCGGATGCTCCAGAACGGTGCTGGGGTTGTCGACATTCTCCGCCAGCAGGTACAGCGCGAAGGTATGCATGTGGGAGGTCATGTTGAAGATGCCGTGCCCGCGCGCGAGACGCGACTGCAGCAGGTCCATCATGTCCCGGCCCCAGGCGAGGTTGAACGGTCCGTACGGGTTGATGAACAGTACTTTTTCCATCGAAACAACTCCTTAAGGAAGGTCCAGGACCTTCCGGTTCAGATGACTGCGTGCAGTCTGCGTGATTTCATGCCGGGATCCTCCCGCTGCCCGAGGAACTCCCGGATTCTGGCAACAATGATCCCGGGGGTATCGTCCTGGAGAAAATGGCTTGCGTCGCCAATCTTCAGGGTCGGTGCATGGTTCGGCAAACGCCTTTCAAACTCCTCCAGGAACCACGGAACGAAGACCGGATCCTTCATTCCCCAGATGATCTGGGCGGGGACTTCCCATCCGCTGATCTCCTGCCCCGTTTCCTGCAGAAGCTGCCAGGTGGGATGGCTGGGAAGTATCGGGATCTGCCGGACACTTTCCAGATGCGCCTTGCGGGACTTCCAGGTCGGATACGGATCCAGGTAGCCGGCCATGACTTCCGGCGTCAGCCGTTCCCGGTGGCTGGTCCCAAGAGGAACCATGAACCGGGCAAACCCGTTCAGTCCCTGAACGAACAGTTCCCCCAGGACCGGTATTTTCAGCGACCACAGGAGGGGAAAGCCCCAGGGCACAGGCTTCATCCGCAGCAGTTCCAGCGGCTGCCTGGGAAGAAACGCGGCCGTATTCATGACCACAAGCCTCTTGACCAGTTCCTTGTGCCGTGCGGCCCAGCTGAGGCCGATGATCCCACCCCAATCCTGAACGACCAGCGTGATATCCTTCAGGCCCAGTTTGCTGATGAACGAATCCAGCCGCATGATGTGGGCACGCATGCTGTAGTCGGCCCACTTGGGTTTCCCGGAATACCCGAAACCCAGATGATCGAGGGCGATGCACCGGTAACTGTCCTTCAGGCCCGATATGAAATGCCTGTAGAGATACGACCAGGTGGGATTTCCGTGGACCATCAGGAGGACTTCGCCCTGTCCTTCGTCAACGTAATGGATCCGGTGCCCGTCGATTTCGACATAATGCGACTCGAAGCCATAACCGGGGAAAATGTCCGTCATGTGTGTCACTCCTCTGTGATCGGTCCGCTGCGGTTGGCAGGGAACCAGGTGATGGGTGGCCGCTCGCGGGCAACAGCCTTGTCGGTCCGCGTTCTCGGGTAACCCAGGGCGATTGACGTGATGATCTTGTAAGGCCATTCGATGCCCAGCTCGCGCTTGAGCGAGGGGATGAACTGCACCGCCTTGATGAATCCGACGTAGCAGGATCCCAGCCCCAGCGAATGTGCCGTCAGCACCATGTTGTGGGCTGCCAGGGAGCAGTCGAGCATTGGATCGCCGATGCCGCGGGTATCGGCCAGCACGATGATGAGTGAGGGGGCGTGCAGGAAGGTATCCCATTTTTCATTGTTGGCGACAGTGTCGCTTCCGGCGATGACGCGCTGGTCAAAGAAACTGGGGGCAATGCGGCTGAACAGGTTTATACCGATCTTTCGGACCGGTTCCGGACGGCCGTTCCTGTTCTTGTAGAGTGCCGGAAGTGCCTTGAGACTTTTCTTGCACTGCTCGCCGATACGGTCGAGCAGGTCACGATCCGATATGACGATGAAGCTCCACGGCTGGCAGTTTCCTCCCGAAGGTGCGAAGCGGCCCGCCTCCAGCACCCGGTGCAGGGTTTCCTCGGGCACCGGCTTTTTCGAGAAAAGGCGGTTGCTCCTGCGGCGGTAGATCACCCGCTCCACCTCGGTAAGATCGCCCGCGATGCTGTCGAACACAGGCGCCTTTTCCGAACGGAACGGATTAGGCAGAGCCGGCTCCCTGAGCAGCGTCTTGTAAAACCCGCTTTTCACGCGGTACTGCCCGCGTATCTCGATCGCCTCATCCGGGCAAACCGCATAGCAGTTATTGCAGCCGATACATCCGAACGGCCCCCCGGACGCCGCGAATGTATCCACGGGGAGCTTTTCCCTCAGTTCCAGTATCTGCCCGGGGCAGGTGGCGACACACTTGCCGCAGGCCTTGCACCGGTCCGGGTCGACCACGAACTGCGCGAAGCGCGTAGGTGGGAAGTGGGCGTTTCCGAGTCGGTCCTGTATTTCCATCGCAAGACTCCTTCAGTATCAGCGTCAGGTCATCAAAGCGCGCCTTCCCGCCCCAGCCAGTCCCCGACAAGCTCCTGCCGCAGCGGATCGCAGCGTCCAAGCAGGAACTGGATCTGCTTGGCATCCCGCATGCATCGTTCCTGCCCGTAATCTTCCATGTATCCATAACCGCCAAGAAGCTGTACGCCGTCGATTGTGGCCCGCGCCGCTCCCTCCTTGGCGCGGATGAACATCAGTGCGCTTTCCGTTTCCGTGAACTGACCGCCGTTCGAGAGCCGGTCGGCGGCTTCGCAGCAGGTGGCATAGTCGCTGAGCATGTCGGCCAGCATTGCCCGGACCTGCTGGTAATCGATGATGTTGCGTCCACCCTGGTACCGTTCCTCGGCGTAAGTTCTGGCCCGGTGGATCGAGCATGCGACGACCCCGGCAGCCATGGCGGCGGCGGGGCCCCGGAAACTCCGGGCCGTTTTTTTCAGGAGATCCAGGCCATCACCGGACGTCACAACGGAAGAGGGCGGAATTACAAGTCCGCGAAACTCGATATCGGCCGCCGGGCAACCGCGCAGCCCCAAAGTGAGGAGTGTCTCGCCTACCCTGATGCCATCGGCGGCCAGATCAAGGAGACAGAGCGAGACCTGGCCGCTGTCTTCCTCGCGGACCGGCACCAGCAGCAGAGACGCGATCGGCGCATTGACGACAAACTCCAGCTTGCCACTCAGGACAAGATCCGACCCCTGCCGCCCGGCAGTCACCACCGCGCTGTCAATCTCGGAGAACACCGGATACGCCAGGATCACCGGAGCGGCCTTCCCCTTCTTGCGGACCAGCCGGTTTGCGGCCCTTATGTTTCCGGACTGGATAACGGCATGCTGTGCAAAGCTGTGTGCGAACAGGATTCCCGCCGGTGCGGCCACCTTCTCGGCCAGCGTCTCCAGCACCACATTCAGCGTATCAATGCTGGCTCCACCGCCTCCCATCTCCGTATGGAGAAGCAGATCGAACAGACCGAGGCTGTCCAGTCCCTCAACGAGGCCATCCGGCATCGGATGGTCGGGAAAGTGGTTCAGATCCTCGATGCCCGGAACGACCGACTGCTCCGCGAACCGGGCCACGCTCGACTGGATCATCTGACTGTCTTCATTCCTGACGGTTCTCATGATGCCGCTCTCCTCACTGTTCAGGCCGCCCGGCTAGCCGCGTGCTTGTATATCTCGATCCTGTTGAGCTGGTTTGTCCCCTCGTAGATCTGGAGCAACTTCGCGTCCCGGTACAGCTTCTCCATTCCACGGTCGTGCCGCAGGCCATCGGCACCCATGATGTCGACCGCCATGCCGCAGTTGAGCATTCCCACGTCCGTGCCCAGCACCTTGGACGCCTCGCCATACGCGCACGCGGCCGAGGACTGCCACTCGGGTATGCCGGAAATCCGTTTCCAGACAGCCGCCCGGACTCGCGGGTCATGGGTAAACGCCTTTGTCACCGGATTATCGAATACCACGCCGGGAAGTTTCTTCATGATTTCCTGCGCCGCTGGCGCCGCAGAGATGAGCGACGAAAGCCCGAACAGTTCGTTCGAGAGCATTGCCTCGATGTATGCCGCCCGGCCCATCATCACGTTGCGATGCATGTCGGTCAGCCGGAACTGTACCCACTGCTCGTCGATCAGCCACCGGCCGTGGATTTTGTGCGTCCGGGCGTAAGCCAGCGCCCGCTCATAGGCACCGCGGGCGACTCCGGTTCCGAACACACCGACAGCGCCCCGGGTCGCCCCCAGAACCATGTCAACGCCACGACCCGCCACCGGCCGGGCACCGATCCGGTTTTTCTCAGGAACAAAGCAGTCCTCGAACACAAGCTCTGCCGCCGGGCAGGCCTTCTGGCCCATCTTCCGTTCAACACGGCCGATCGAAAAACCCGGAGTCCCGCTGTCCACCCTGAACGTCCACATCGATTCGGCCGGTTTCTTCCGGTCGGTCACCATGATGACGATATGCGTCCGGGCGATGCTGCCGTTGCTGATGAAGACCTTGCGCCCGTTCAGCCTGTAGCCGCCCTTGACCGGAGTGGCCTCACAGGCAAGCCGCGCCTTGCGCAGCAGCTCTATATCCTCGACGTCGGTCCCGGCGCTGGGCTCGGTAATCGCCGTCGAAAGCAGCGCGGGATCCCCGGATCTTTCGCTTTCGGACAGTTCCCGGCAGATCGTTTCCATGTGTCCCAGATCGCCCGTCGCCGCCACCGTCGAGAGCGCAAGGCCATGCACCCCCATCAGGTTGGCAATACCCAGACAACCCGCCGCCAGTTCTTCCATCCCGATCATCATGGCGCCGAAGGAGTAGCCCACTCCGCCGAACATTTTAGGCACCATGATCGTGAAGAACCGGTCATTCGCGGTATAACGGACCAGATCCCTGGCGATGTAGTGCGGATCATTCATGACCGCACGGTCAATACGGAGAGCATTCGGGTCGATATACAACCTGCGAAACCGCCGGGCCTTCTCGAAAACCTCTTCGATCTCGGCAATGGCCTTCGGCCTGTACTTGCGAAGGTAGACAAGTGTGGGGAACATCTCGTCGAAACCCAGATGACCCGGAACGCCGGAGCGGTCAGTCTTGCTGCTCATAGCCGTCTCTCCTTGCCGTCATATTCATGCGGCCGCCTTCTCTGCATCCCAGGTTGCTGCCGTTACGCCCCTGGCCTTCAGGACATTCTTCTGGACCCGGTGGGTTTCGGTCTTGGGAAGTTCGGGAACGATCTCGATGTACCGGGGAAGCGCATACCGGGCGATCTTGTCCGTCATGAACGCCCGTATCTCTGCCGGGGCAGGTGCCCGCCCCTCGATCGGAACCACCACCGCCATGATGTCGTGCTCGCCCAGCTCGGACGGAACACCGAATACGGCACATTCCAGAACGTCCGGATGTTTCGACAGGATGCTTTCGACCTCGTAGGCGGAGACGTTCTCCCCCCGCCGGCGCATCGAATCGGTATTGCGGCCAACGAAGTAGAGGTACCCGCGCCGGTCGCGGTAGAGCAGATCACCGGTATGCAGCCATCCGTCGCGGGTTTTCTGCCGCGTGGCATCCTCGTTGCGGAAGTATTCGACCTTCCGGGAAGTTTTCCCGCTCATGGAGACCACCAGCTCGCCCGGCTCGCCCGGAACCGCCTCTCGTCCGTCTTCTGCAAGAAGCCGGTATCTGGCTCCGCCCAGCGGCTTCCCGATGGAGCCAACAGGCGCATTTCCCATGTTCAGCGTCAGGAATCCGCCTCCATCGACTGCTGCATAGGCTTCTACCAGCCGGACCCCGAAGCGGCGTTCGAACGGACGCCATGCGTCGGCGGGACAAGCCGCACTGACGACCAGATTTACCCTGTGCCTCCAGTCATCTTCCGATGGCGGCTGCTTCAGCAGGATCGGAATCATCGCCCCCAGCGTGTTGAAAGTTGTCGCCTTGTAATGGGCCACTTCCCGCCAGAAACGGCTTGCGCTGAACCGGGTTCCCAGTGCGAGCTGGGCACCGGCATTCAGGGCCTGCATGGTCGACAGAAGCAGCGCATTTGCATGGAACAGCGGCAGACAGGTGTAGAGGATGTCCTTTTCGCTGTAGAGCAGATTCGCCAGAAGCCGCATCAGCTTCACGTTCGAGTCGCGGTACCGGTAGACGACACCCTTGGGGAGCCCCGTCGTCCCCGATGTGTAAAGAATCAGTGCCACGTCGTCGGGATTGGCTCCGTAGCCCTCAAACGGCCGTTCGCAACAGGAAGCAAAGAACTCGTCCAGGCGCGGCATCAGCCGCGGCGCGGAAGCCAGTTCTGGCGCTGTCCGGAGGTTGCCCGGAATGATGACAATATCCTTCAGTCTGGGAAGCCGGTCACGAATGGCCATCACCTGTGGCAGGTTCGCCTCATGCACAAAGAGGTATTTCGACTCGGAATTGTCGATCACATATGTCAGCCCGTCTCCGACAAGCGCGGTATTGACCGGGACCGCGCCCATTCCGAGTTTCTGGAGTCCGAAAAACACATACAGGTATTCCGGACAGTTGGGGCAAAGAATGGCGGCGTTTTCGCCCGCCAGCGCGCCCATGTCCCGCAGACCATTGGCGACACCGTTCGCATGGCAGTTCAGGGAGTTCCGGGTTATCTGCTGGTTTCCGAACCGTAGAAACACGGCATCCGGATCTTCGGCCGCCCTTTTTTCCAGAAGCTCCGAGTATGTGCTCTCTCCGGCAAAAGCGAGCCGTTTCGACCGGATGGTTTCCCGGACGGTCCCGGCGAGCGTCCCTTCACGAATCTCTCCGGCAATCGTGCGTGCCAGCGCACGGCCAGCCATGCCAGCCGCCCTCAGGCGCCCTTGCACCAGTTCCAGAGATTCACGAAGTCCCGCTTCCTGCATACTCATCTCCTGGCGGCTACACGCTCAAGAATGTGAATCCCCATGGCCGCCTCCTCGACGCCAAGCGCACCACCGCCATTCTGCGTCAGGCCGATCCGTGCCCCTTCAACCTGGCGCTCTCCGGCTTCTCCCCTGAGCTGCGTGACGACCTCGTAAATCTGGGCAAGGCCCGACGCGGCGATGGGATGCCCACGGGATTCGAGGCCGCCACTGGTGTTAAGCGGGATACGCCCGCCGATCCGGGTCGCACCGGACTCGGCCAGCTCCCCGCCTTTGCCTTCTTCACAGAAACCCAGCGCTTCGCTCTGGTGAAGCTCCCCAAATGCGGTGGCGTCATGGCATTCGGCCAGATTCACGTCACCGGGGCCGATGCCTGCGACGGCGTATGCGCGGCGGCTGAGCCGCTCGCCGATATCCGGCTCGTCTTCCGACCGGTTCCGGCCAGAACCGATGGCCGATGCCAGGATTCGCACCGCCCGCTGGCGGTCCTGCAGCTTTCGGAAAAACCGCCCGGAACAGACTATCGCGGCAGCCGCTCCATCCCCGATTGGAGCGCACATGGAGCGCGTCAGCGGCCAGGCGATGGACTTGTCAGCCATCACCTGATCGACCGTCATTGGCTTCTGGATCTGGGCAAGGGGATTAACCGCACTGTGGCTGTGGTTTTTTGCCGCGATGACGGCCAGTTGCCGCTGTGTCGAGCCATATTTTTTCATGTGGCGGCGACAGGCCATTGCATAAACGTCCATGAACGGGCTGTGGTCCATGCCGCCACTGGAAGCCCCGGCTCCCTTCCTGAAACGTGCCTCGACGTTCTGCCGGACCAGCTTCCAGAGATCGATCTGGTAGTGATCCGTGATGACGATCAGGTTACGGACAAGAACCGGAAGCTCCCGACCTTTCTGGGCAAGTCCCTTCAGCTGATCGGGAAGCGATCTCGGCGGGTGGGCCGCCACCGATGCCGGCGGCGGTGGAAGCCCGGTTTCGCGGCCGGCACTCCTGGCCTGCTCGATCAGGCTCTCCAGGTTCTCGACATCGAGTGCGCCGATGAAACTGGCGAACATCTTGATCCTGTCCGGCTGAAACACCTTCTCCGCGCCGACGGCCATGGCGACGTCATACTGCCCGCTCGCGATGCCGAGGAATGCCCCATTCAGTGCAGTCGCCCCGCCCGCGCATGCATTTTCCACATTGACGATGGGAATATCCTCCACACCCGACGGGCGGAGGGCGACCTGGCCACGGATACAGTCCTGTCCACCGTTCATTCCCCAGCCGCTGTTGGCGAACCAGAGCGCTTCGATCCGGTCCTTTTCGAGTCCCGCATCCTTAAGCGCAGTCCTGACCGCTTCGGCTGCCAGATCCTTGATACTGCGGTCCTGGTATTTTCCGAACCGGAGCATGCCGGCACCGATGATGTACACCGGCGGCACGACCGCAGGCGTGACCGCCTTTGACGCTTTTTCTGATACTGCTTTTCTTGCAACCATCGCTTCCTATCCTCTCGCGGCGGCTTCTACCCGGCGGCCGCCTGTTTCCGCAGACGGGCTTCGGGCTTCCTGGCGGCGCAACCGGAATGCAAAGCCGTTCAGCCTCCGCTCATCGATGGGCGAACCATCGTTGTAAACAAACAGCATGGGGATCTCCCGCTGATGCTTGAGCAGGCTCTCGGCAATGAGCGCCGGCCCGCATCCCCAGGGACCGACAACGACCACTCCGTCGGCGATTCCCTCCTCCCAGTTATGAAGCACACTGCCGACGGTGATCGGCGCCTCGCCCCTGGGGTGGCGGTCGATGATGGGGCGGGCCTTTTCGATCATTGACGGGATATCCGGCGACGGGAGCCACGGGCAGTAAGTCCTGGCGGCTTCATAGAAGCGCTCACGGGTCTTTCGCATTGCGGTTTTCATCAGGGTGTTTTCGACAATTCCCCTCGGAAGACCCACCAGCTCGGAGGAGCGCTCTTCGGCCAGATACTCGGCCAGAATCCAGAGCGGTTCGACAATGACACGCAGCCCCCGGTCATTCAGCCGGCGAACGATGCCGTCGCTGGCGAAATCATCCAGACGTACGTATATGTCTCCCGTAAGGAATACGGTCCTGAGTGGCTGTGACCTTCCCGCGTGTTTTTCCAGATCAGCAAACCGCTGGGCGGCCTGCCTGACCAGTCCTTCCAGGTTCCGGACGCCGCGGAACGCTTTCAGAATCCCTCCCAGCCCCGGCTGGACCGGCTGCTCCAGAATCCGGATCATTTCCCCGCAGTATTCCCGGTAAATCCGCTCGGCCATTCCTGGTTCGGACTCATAGGGCCGGTAATAGGCGACCAGCTGGTTGAGGAGATCCCACGTCAGGGTTCCGGTCCAGAACCTCGACATGAAAGCCGACTGGAACTCCTTTTCCGGCTCGGCATGCCGAAGTCCCACACGGTCCGACAGGCCCATCCGGGCAACCGACATCTGGTCCTTGATGGAGAAGTTGCAGTTACGGCATGCGCCATTACCGGTCACCTGAAGGAGGACCGTTCGCTTGTCCCCCGGATTTTCCTCCAGATAATTCCGGAACGATCCCCATATCAGCTGATAGGGAACGCATTCCTTTCCGGAACAGTCCCGGCGGCCCGCCGCCAGGGCGGCAGGAGATGTTGGTCCTGACGAAACGGCATCGTACCCATGTGAACGGTACACCGCCGCAATGATCGGCCCCACCTGATCGGCGATCGGGAAAACGACTATCCGGGAGTCCCTTTCGCTGGAAAGCGGAGGCCGCTTCAGCGGCTCAAACAGCTTCAGCCGGCTGGTGTCCACCGCTGAAGGACCGCCGGGATACTGGCGGACCGTATGCAGGAACGCCTGGATGCGCGTGACAAATCCGGCCGAGCCTCCATGGCCGTCGCTCTCCAGTGCCGTATGGGGATACCCTTCCATGAGGTGACGGAAAAAATGCTCGGTAAACGAGGCGGGACCGCAGCCAAAGGACGACAGGAGCAGCGGAAACACATCGCCACGTTCCCTGGCACCCAGCGCCGTGCGAAGCGCACGGTTGGCATCCTCCCACACCACACGGGGCAGCGGGGATATCCACTCCGGGACCGGGAAACAGTCCATCGGCAGAGGCAGCACGCCGTTCTGACGCAGCAGGTCCGGAATGCTGGCATTCACCGCCCGGTCAAAGATCACATGCAGGGAGCCGATAATCGCAACCACCGGGATCCCGTGCTGGCGGCCGTAGTCCAGTGTTCGCTGGCCGATTTCTGCCAGTTCGAGCTCATATCTGCGCTGGACTCCGGCGGCCTGATGGGCTGCCTCCGGAACCCGGGCTAGATCTGCTCCCAGCTCCTTCACCAGCCAGTGAAGCCGGCCCAGCAGGCGGGGGTGCAGGAAGCCATCCCTGAGGTTCAGGACCGGCTTGATGAATTCGATCGACCGGCCACGGGCCGCGAGGGCCTGATTGACCATGTCGGCCATGCCCTGCTCCATCGGGCAGGTCCGGCCACCGACACCTTCCCGGTCATGGAGATTCAGGAACTTCGGGAAGACCAGCGTATCGACATCCGCGTCGGCTACGGCATGGGCGACCTTCACCGGCGCACAGGCATCAAAGGAAAAACACCGCTCCTCGCCCCTTGCCAGCGACCGGCTGTCCGAGCGCAGCACCACTGGCTGCACCCCGATCTCGCGAAGAAACGTGACAAGCCACGGCAGATAACCCGACAGGGCCCCAACATAGGGAACGCCAACGGCACGGCCCTTCCCTTCCGGCGTTTCCCAGTACGGATCCAGGAGCCGCATCCTTTCTTCAAGTGCGTTCGGTGCATCCTTGGGAAGTTTCTGCGATCCCGCCGCGGACACTTCGTACTTGGGACAGGCCCCCCCTGAAAGAACCGTCCGGCTCTGCCCTCCTATGTCAACGGTCGTCTTGTCGATGTGGCAGAGCGTCTGGCACTTGAGATCGGCGCACTGGAATTCGGTGCGATCAACCACTTTCGCATCGTGCATCCGGCCAAGATCGAACGAGGAGTCCGCCAATAGCGTTTCTTCGCCGATTTCCCTGATGGCGCAGAGTCCAATTCCCCATGCACCCATCGCCCCCGGATTGTGAGGAACGATCACATCCCGGCCCGTGACTGCCGCCAGCGTCCATGCGAGCGACTCCCCGCTGGCGGGCTTTCCCTGGAAGAAAATCCGTTCTCCGAACGTACGTTCCCCCATCACCCGGTTGATGTAGTTGTAAATAACGGAATACTGGAAGCCGCCAAACAGGTCCTCGATGCTGAACCCCTCGTTATGAGCTTCAGCGGCGGCATCGGCCACAAAGACCGTGCACATCTGGCCGAGGTCGGGCGGGCGCGAGGCCCGTTTTGCCATCGCCGTGAATTCGGTGACATCATTGACCCCGTAAAAAACCGCCTGTTCCTCAAGGAACGAGCCGGTGCCTGCGCTGCAGGCCTTGTTCATGTCGCTCTCGACAATCTGGCCTCCGGCGATCTGTATGAACTTGGCGTCCTGTCCGCCGATTTCCACGACGGAGAGGCTCTCCCCCTTGCGCTCGTCGCAACGGATGGCTGCAGTCGCATGCGCCACGATCTCGTTCAGGACGAGTATCCTGCCGGCGAACTCCGGAAATGCCGCACGGAGCACCGTGGCGGCAGCCTCGCGTCCGGAACCGGTCAGTGCGATCGCACGGATGTCCGGGGCTGACTTTTCCAGAATGGCCGCGATCAGCCGCGAGGTTGCATCCACCGGATTTCCCCGGGTCCGGTCGTAAACATCCAGCAGTTGCTGGCCCGTTCTGACAGACGTGAGAACCGCCTTGCTCCCAGTGGAACCCAAATCCAGCCCCAGGACTGCTGGAGTGCCGTCTGCTGGCTCCGTCACCTCCGGAGGTTTCTGGTAGGTCACCTTTGCGGCCCAGAATTCGGGCGGCTTGTGAATGTGGAACCGGGACTGCCTCGGGGCGACCAGTTCATCGGGATTGGAAGGCAGCTTCTCCAGGGTCTCACCCAGACACTGATCAGCGGCGGCGACAGCCGCGCCAAGAGCCTCCAGCGACTGCGGACTGTCCAGAACCCGAACATCGCCTCCAGCTATCTCCTGAAAAGCGCGTACGAAGGAGCCTAGACGCGCACCGCCACCTATCAGGTACACCGGCCCCGGGATACGGGCTCTGGCCAGCAGTGCCGCCACATTCCGGGCGACAGATTCGAGATATCCCCGCATGAGCTGGTCGGTCGGCTTTCCCTGATTGCCGAAATGGGTCATTTCGCTTTTGGCAAAGACCGAGCAGCGTGCCGTGATGGGAATGCCCGCCTGAGCCGCCATGGCGATCCGGTCAGCTTCTTCCAGATCCAGACCGAACCGTCCGGCAATCTTGACGATTGTCTCGCCGGTCCCAGACGAGCATTTGTCGTTTTCAATGTAGTTGATGTGCCCGCGCTCATTCCGGGTAAACACCGAATACCCACGGGCACCCAGACTCACGAGATTGACCGGGCCATCGAGGTCCTGCCTCAGCCTGAGGGCGGAAGCCACACATGCGTCCTCGGGAAGCCCCGAAATGACAGGCGCAACGAGTTCCTCGGCATAGAGGCCCGTCGCCGACAATGCGGCACACGACGATATCCCCTGCTCCCAGTACCACTCCCGGAACACGTCAAAGGGGCGGCCATTGTGAGGAATACAGCGAAATGATTCGACGGCTAGCGCACCGTCGTCGCAGATTCTCGCCACCGCGAATTTCGCAGCCGCTTTCCCCAGATCGCATCCTGCCACCCGTTCACTCATACCGGCACACCGCCTTCACTGAGACGGCCATCGGTTGCGGCAGCGTAACGGGCGGGACTGCATTCGCAGCCTGCCTTCCCCTGCCTCCGCCGCTCCGTCCACGGCAAATCGATCCAGAATGTCGTCCCGCATCCCGGCGGGCATTCGACTGTGAGCTGCCCGCCGTGCATCTCCACGAACCGTTTGACAATCGACAGGCCCAGACCGGTACTCAGGGACATGCCCAGGCGGCGCCGCGCCGTCTTCCGGCGCATCGCCAAGGCGGTGGGATCAAACAGGATCGGCATGACATCGGAGGCGATTCCCGGTCCGTTATCACGGACCGCTATCCGTACACGACCGCCATCCGGCTCGCTGACATCGACCGTTATCCGGCCCCGATGGTCCGGTACGTGAATGATTGCATTCTGGACGAGGTTGGTAAGCGCCTGGGAGAGCTTGGAGCCATCGGCTTCAATCCAGACCGGGATCTCCGGTACCGTGCAGCTGACTTCTGCCTGCTTGAATGCCGCATTGGTCTGCTGGAGAGCGGCAACTTCCTTCACCATCCGTGTCAGCTCGACACTGCCCTTCACCAGCGGGATCCCATTGGATTCCAGCCGGGCCGAGTCGAGCAGGTTGTGGATCAGCTCAAGCATCCGGCTGCCATTTGCATGAATGTGCTGTGCATAGAGCGTCAGGTCTGAAACCGACACCGGACGGTCTCTCAGATTCGTGAGAAGCAGTTCGCTGTATCCTGTAACCGTGACCAGCAGGTTCTTCAGGTCATGCGAGCAGATCGCGAGCAGTTCGCTCTTGCTCCTGACTGCCTCATTTGCCTGACGCCGCTTGACTTCAATTTCGTAGGCAAGCGCACCCGCAATCAGTGCACTGCCGTAGGTGATGATATGGGCGCTCAGGATGACGGCTATGGGATAGGTCGGCCATCCGGCCACCAGAAATGCCGGATATTCATGTCCCAGCAGGGGTGAATAGGGCAGCAACCCGATCCCTTCCAGAACCACAAGCAGGGTATAGGAGAAGGTTACGGCTGCCGCATAAAATATCCCCGGCATGAATCCTATGGCGATCGTGATCAGGACCACCATCAGGGGGTAAAAGACAACGGCGACCGTCGTGATCGATCCAAGCAGGTGTACGAGGACCGTGACCGCCACGATGTCGATCAGAGTCTGGACATGAAAGACCGCTTTAGGGGCAATTCCCAGGAATGCGATTACACCCCCAGTGGCAACTGTCAGCCAGTAGACCGCCACGATCGGGAGATACTGCTGGAGCAGAGGGGTAAATGCGGACGCCAGCAGCAGCATCAGCAGGACCGGGGCCCGGACAACCGACGCCCGGACAAACCGCTGTGAATCGTCAACAGCGTCGCCAACGGTTGTCCTGGACCACAGCTGTCCGAGCAGTTCTCCAAGCCGGACCAGGTATTTTTCATAGGGCCGCAGGTCTACCCATCGTTCCAGCCTGCCAACATGGTTCTGGAAATCCCGCTCAAATTCCCAGGCATATACGGCCCGCTCATCCGCCAGGCGCCGGGCCGTTTCAGTCTGCTGGAAGCTCGCATTCACTCGGCATGTTCCTCGTGGCGGAAATAACCCGCCGGTGCTTCCGCCTACAGGGTTCGCTCGCTGCCACCATCGACGGGAATTTGCGCCCCGGTCGTCTTTGCGAATGATCCGTCCACGAGAGCCCTGACGGTCCGTGCGACATCGGCGCTGGTGATCCCGGTCTTCAGCAGGTTGTTCTGCCGGTATTCATCAACCGTCATTCCGTATGCAGCCGCCCGCGACGCCAGCATCTCTGGCGTCCATATACCGGTGTCGAAAACCATGTGAGGATGGATCGTGTTGACGCGGATCCCGTATTCGCCGCCTTCCAGGGCACAGACCCGCGCCAGCTGTGTCTGGGCCGCCTTGCCGACGCTGTACGCCGCCGCCTGCTTTCCTGGTGCCGGGACATTTTTTGAGGCGATGACCAGGATATCTCCGCCGTCATGATTCTGGCGCAGCCAGTGCATCGCCCGGGACATCACACGGAGTGCCCCATCAACATTTACCTGCATGGACAGGGACCACTGGCTGGAATCCATTTCCTCCACGGTCTGGTTGCGGGGGAAAACACCTGCATTCTGAACAACGATATCTATTCCGCCGGTCCAGATCGCCGTCTCGGCAAAGCACTGCGCAACTGCGGACTGGGAGGTCACGTCGACCGGGAAACCGCGGACAGCGTTTCCGCTCCGGCACCCCGAGCGGATGTCGGCCTCGGCCTCCCGGAGCCGGAGTTCGTCTCGGTCCAGCATTGCGACACATGCACCGGCGGCAGCCAGTTCCAGGGATACCGCCTTTCCGATGCCGCTGGCCGCCCCGGACACGATGGCCGTTTTCCCCTGAAGTGGCGCACCAGCCGCACGTTTGCCCAGCTTTGCCTGCTCCAGGGACCAGTATTCGACGTCAAATATGTCGGAGGCAGGAAGCGCCTCGTACTGGCCGCCGGTCTCCACCAGACTGATTACGGAGACCGTATGCTCGTAGATATCCCTGATGGCGGCAGCCTGCCGGGCAGTATTACCCGCAGCAATCACGCCGAGACCGGGAACGAGCACCACCCGGGGCAGCGGATCGAGCATTCGCAAGCCGCCGTCGCGACGGGCCGCCTGTTTGTGAAAGTAGGCCTCGTAATCACGGACATACCGGTCGAAGCATCCTTCCAGGCTGTTTCCGTAGCTCCCGCTTTCAAAAAGCCCAACCGGTACGGCCAGCGGCAGACGTTTGGTCTGAATCACATGATCAGGGGTGAGCGGGCCACGCTGGGCAGCATCCACAAGCCGCTTGTTGTCGCAGAATGCCACTGCCTCTGCAGAGTCCATGAGACTCAGCACCGGACGGAAACCGCGGCGAATGAATGCCTTCCGGAGAGCGGCCATGAAATGCGCGGCCCGGTCACGGGAGGGACCAGAACTGCGGGCAACGGCAGGGGTGGTCTTCAACCGTGCCCGCCTGGCGGCCTCTTCTTCGGCCAGCGTGACGAACTCAATGTGCCGGCTGTATGCCTCGGCTGCCGTGTCCGCGAACGTCACCAGGCCGTGCCGGTATAGAAGGAGGCCTTCCACCTCGCTGTCAGCATCGAATATATCCGCGCAGCATTTTGCCAGCGCAAAGCCCGGCATAATGTAGGGCACGAATGCGAGTTTCCGCCCGAACAGTCCCCGCACGGCCTTTTCGCCGTCGGACTGATTGGTGAGAGAGATGATGGCATCTGCGTGGCTGTGCAGGATGAACCGGTGCGGCAGGAAGGCGTGGAGCAGGGCCTCAACCGATGGAGTGGGAGACTCGGCATTGAGAAGGTGCGTCCTCAGTTCATTGACCATCTCGATATCACCGAGGGCCGCGAGGGGCCGGAGTTTACGGAGATAGTTGAGGTCAACGCCGGGAAACCCCGGCGCCTCGATGGTTGCCATGTCCCAGCCCGAGCCCTTCACAAACAGGACATCGAGCCGGTCACCGGCCAGATTCCGGACAGAATCCTTGGCGGAGGTGTTGCCTCCTCCATGGAGCACCAGAGAAGGGTCGGATCCAAGGAGACGGCTGACATAAACCAGCTTCTCCAGGGGGGTAGAGTGGCGGGCTGCCTCGGCGTCGTTCCACTGGTTCTGAACCATCGGGCTTTCCTTCTGCTGCTCGTCCGGGCGCCTGTCGCGCACCAGAGCGCGGTCAGGCAATCGCACCCATCAGGTGGAGTCCTTCCGCAAACAGCGCCTTTTCCCTCCGGCTCGTCAGAAGATCGTGATATGGCGATGCCGTATTGAACGGCTTCTGGACCGGGACTTCCCGGCCCTTTTCGCGTTCCTGTTCGATTCGTTTCAGCATCCGGATGTAGTCCCGGTTGGCGAACAGTTCCTTGTAGTACGCCCCGAGCTTGATGAACGGCCACGACCCGCCGACGATCGCATTTGGGGTCGTCAGCATCCGGTTGAGCGGCATGTGCCTGAGGAGCCCGGGACGGGCCCAGCGGCGGTAGAACTGCTGGTACGCCTTGAGACATCCCAGGTACAGCTCGGATGGACTCATGTTCCGCGGCCAGTAGACCACATGCTGGACGTCGTACAGTTCCCAGTCCTTGATGAATATCCGCCCCTCGGATTCCATCTCCTTGAAAAGTCCGGTTCCCGGAAACGGCGTCAGGGGCATGAACCCGGCGATGACACATCCGCTTTTCAGGGCGAACTCCCATGTCGCCTGGATGCTCTCCTTCGTATCGAAGTCCGAACCGAGCATGAAAAAGCCGTTGACGAGTATTTTTTCGTCATGCATGCGCGAGACGCAACGCTGGATCGATTCCGGCGTCTGCCCCTTTTGCAGGGACTTCAGGGTTTTAGGATTGATCGATTCAAATCCGAACGTTGCAAAGGCACAGTTGGTTTTCGCCATCAGCTTGACCAGCGACGGATCGGTGGCGACATCTGCCCGCATCTGGGAGTGCCAGCCCATCTTCGGGACCATTTTTTCGCTGATGAGCCCTTCCAGAAGCTCACGCATGTAATCCCTGTTTCCGGCAAGCGAGTCGTCCACAAAAAACAGGAACTGCTTGTCGGGATCGAAGTTGCGCCGTAG
>JAHCIT010000011.1 GCA_026129095.1 Deltaproteobacteria bacterium | reverse complement strand
AATGGATGAAGAAGTTCGTGAGGAACCTGATCGTTTCAACCATCATGTCGCTGGCGATAATGGCATCGGTCATTCTGGCCAAGGGCCTGCTTCCAGGCCTGTTGCCGACGGTATTCGGTGCTATTGGCAACCTGAGCCGGGGAGTTCTTGACCCGATATCCCGGCTGGCTACCAATGTGTTCAGCAACCTGAGAAGCCTGCACGAGATGGCGACCCGGTTGTGGAGACTGCCGACCAACATAGTCGGGCATACTCTTGGAGTGGCAGGAAGTGGCGAAATTGCCCGCGCAAATATTAATGGGATATACACTTACGAAGACAATATGTTCGATAACCCAGCGACGACATTTGGAGACGCTGTGTTGTATCAGCCGGGCACCAGCCCCATTGAAGCAGATACAACACTAGGTAATATTGGAAGGAATATACATGTGTATCAAGTTGAAGCTGTGCATGTAATGCAGGGGAGATTACTTGGCCCACTGTATCTGCCTCTTCATATTGTTTCAGGAACAATATCCATTGTGATTGGAGCCGTCACTTTCCTGCCTCCACATAAATGGTGGCATGAGTATAATTTCATGGAACATCTGACGCATAATCCAAACGCACCGTATGGTGGCGGCGCGGATATTGAAATGCCGTAAGATCATGGAGAAAGAATGAAAATCAGCAAGCGGGTCTGCACCTTATTGACAATTGCTTTAATTGGTTCCGGCTGCCCGTCTGGGACTTCAGCAAAAATAGTTAACAGATCAGGAAATGATATAACTTATCATATCAGAAGCGGGAAAGAGATTATTGTGCGGGAGGGAAGATCAATTACATTCGATTACGCGTGGGGATCAAAAATACAGAAAGGTGAAACGTGTTATATGTACGAGTTTCTAGAGGGAATGGATACTCTAGTATTATCCAGTAAGTATAAAAATTTTATTAGAACTTGTCGAATGTTAAATGTATTTTCTGGTTATTCAGAATTTGTCATGATTCTCGACCAGAGTATGCGGGTATTTGTATCGGATGACTGTAATCGAATCAGATACAGTGAAGAACAACCAGAAGGCTTTCCGGTCAGTCCGGAGATCGTACCGTGCGATTGAGGGCCATCCTGTTTTCGTGTGACATGCATGAGTGTGACGTCAAAATCATCACCACCCCCACGTGGGTGAGTATCCGGTCGAAGGCGGCTTAAGGCCTGCATGTCGCCGTACCAGGGCGAGACGAGAAACATCAGGTAAACCGCCGCGCTCCGTTTCATCGGAATTTAAGGTTTCACCTGCTAATGTGACTGTCGTTCAAACAGGCGGTATACGGGACAGGTATCACAGCTAAGGATGGACCGGAGATGGCCGTGCGACGATTCCTGAAATCTGGCTGGATGGTGGTGCTGGCCTCGGTGCTGGTGTCCGGGCTGATTGCAGGCCCAGTCGTGGCTCCGGCGGGCGCGAGCGAAGAGGAAAAGAAACCACTGCCGCCCCCGCCGCCGATTCCCCCGACACTCCCCAGGCTGCCGCCCCGCTGGTGGGACGCCCCCTCCTGCTTCGAGAAGTTCGTGCAAACCTCGACGCCCGTCGCTTCCACCGTGCGGCTCAACAACAGGGACCAGTTCAACAGCTACCGGGTCCGCTGGCTCAAGATCCAGCGGCGGCTGGGGGGAATCCGGGTGGGGACGCCATACGTGGTGCCCTGCCGGCTGGATTGCGACCTGGGGCCGGGCGGCCAGACGGAAATACCGGTCCTGCCGGGGGATTTCCCCGACGGTTCTCCGTATGAAGAGGCCGAGCGCATTGATGTCGGCTGCGAAATGCTTCCGCGGAAACCCCAGTAGCCGTTTTGCCGAACCTGGGTTCGGTGACTAGCCTCGTCTGGTGGAGGCAGCCATGCGGTCCGATGCACCCCGTGCCCAGCAGAAGCAGCAGACGCGCCGTCATGTGCTCGCCAGCGCGCAGAGGGTGTTCGCGGCCAAGGGATACGGGGCAACGCAGGTCAGGGATATTGTCAAAAGCGCCGGGGTTTCGATCGGCACCTTCTACCACTACTTCGATTCCAAGGAGGCGGCGTTCAACGAGCTCGTTCTCGCCGGGAGCCGCACCCTGCGCGAGGCGATCCGCAATGGCCGACACCGCCGCGGCTCGAACCTGATCGACCAGACCCAGGCGTCGGTCTACACGTTCCTCAGGTTCACCCGCGAGCACGAGGACCTGTTCCGCATCCTGATCCGGGAGCGTTCCCGGTCGAACTCCTGGAGCCTGCCGCTCGGGGACCAGCTTTTCCGTGAAGCCGTGTCGGACCTCATTGCCGACATGGCCCGCTCGTTCCGCGGGTCACGGCTCACTCCGAAGGAGATTGAACTGCTTGCCTGGGCGACGGTGTCCACCTGCGTGGGCGTGGTGATGCGGAAGCTCGAAAACCGGGAGCCGATTGATCTCGATACCGAGCCGGCGCTGCTGACGCGGCTCATCTGCGGGGGGCTGATCGCCTGCACCCGCGGGAACCTGGATATCCCCGCCGCGCTCAAGACGGGCTAGCGCCGCGCCGCTTCCGACTGCCTGACGCGGGCGAAGAACTGCGCGGCCTTTTCCCTGTGGCCGAACCGGTCGTAGAGCCCGCCGATGAGCCGCAGGCATTCCAGGTATTTGGGGTTGGTGTTCGCCTCGTTGGTCCCGAGCTGCCGCCGCGTCACAGACATGCCGTCCACGTCCACCTTGACGTTGTGTTCCAGCTCGTAGCGAACACGCTCGTAGTAGCCATTCCGCACGTAGTCGGGCGCGAGGATCTTGAACGGCGGGTCGATATCCGAGGCCGACTGCTGCGCCGCCTTCAGCCACCGGAGCGCCTTGTCATACTGTCCGCGGTTCATCATCACCGTGGCGTACTGGAGCCGGATCTGGCCCTCGTATTCGGGCTTGAGCTGGAGCATCCGCTGGTAGGCGATGTCGACCCCTTCCCAGTCGCCCGTTTCCAGGGCGAGGATCGCCTGCGTCGTGAAATCGAGGTAGCCGCCGGGGGCGTTCTTGGCGATCTCGCGGTACTGTTCCATCGCCTTGCCCTTGCCGCCGCCGGCGATGCCGGGGGCGAACAGGTAGTACTGGAACAGGTCCACACGGGCGGGGGTGTTGGCGGGATCGAGTTTCACTGCCGCCTCGAAATGCCGCCGGACCTTCCAGACGGGCCCAAAGGCGGCGGCGACGATGTTCGAGTGCTCGATCTTGATGCCGTACGCCCGCGCCACCCAGAGGTTGTAGTTGGAGTTCTGCGGGCTGGCTTTCAGGGCGTTTTCAAGATGCTCGATGGCCCGGTCGTAGTCGGGCTTTGGCAGGGCGAGCAGGTAGCGTCCGTATTCGTAGTTCGCATCCGGGTCGCTGGGCTGGCTGCGGATGAGCGATTCGAGCATCCGGCCGGCGGCATCGTACTCGCCGATCTGGAGCAGGCCCTGGACACCGGCGACAGTGTTCGGGGCCGGCGCGGCACCCAGCGGCTTGGCCTGCACCCCGGCGCACAGGAGCAGCGCCGACAGGGCAAACGCCCGCATTATGCCCCGTCTGGAGGTGGACATGGCGGGTGGACGGGGCACTGGGGTCGGACTGCGTGGCATGGTTTCCGGCCGAAGCAGGGCGAGCCTACCACCTGTTCAATATGTTTCAAAAAAAGCATGGTAAACAGAAGTGCAACTGCCGTGGTGTGATTCGGGTAACGCCGGACGATGGGGATTACCCCACCTCGTTGTATTCGCGGGCCCGGAACCGGACTCCCAGTTCGTCCTCGGCGATCCGGCGGCAGGCTTCCACGTCAACGCCGGGAACGGTGACGACCGTCGCCTGGACCCAGGGGATCACCTTTTTTGCTTCTGCGATAAACTCCTTCACCTTTGGCCAGGCCTCTTCCTTGTAGGGGGTACGCGTCACCCTTGCGAATTCGCTGGCGTTCTGGGCATTGAGCGAGACGCTCACAGCGTCGATGAGGCCGCCCAGTTCAGGGGCGACATTCCGGCCATAGACAAGGTTCGCCATGCCGTCCGTGTCGAGGCGGATCTTCCGGGCGCCCTTTTCCTTGAGCCACCGGGCGGTCTCTTTCAGGAGATCCAGCCGGTTGGTGGGCTCGCCGAGCCCGACGAACACCACTTCGTCCCATTTCGACGGGTCGCCCACGGCTGCCTTGAGTTCGTCCAGCGACGGCTCCCTGCCCAGCCGGAGGTAGTGGCCCTTCACCGTCCAGTCGCCGAACTTGGGGCAGAAGAAGCATGGGTTCGTGCAGCGGTTGGTGATGTTGAGATAGAGCGAGTTGCGGATCGAATAGGCGATCTGCGGCGTCTCGGCCGCCGGGCGCAGGTCCTTCAGGTCGAACAGCTCAATGGCATTGCGCGTGGTGATTCGCTCGATGTCGTCCGCCGTCAGCGGGGCCTTCAACTCGGCGATCTTTTCGGCGACCTTGCGGACGTAGGCCGGTTCGTTGCGCTTTCCGCGCCAGGGAACCGGCGCGAGGAACGGCGAATCGGTCTCGACGACGAGGCACTCCACCGGCACCCGGCGGATCACGTCCCTGAGCATGTCCGCATTCCTGAACGTCACGATGCCGGGAATCGACAGGAGGAACCCCAGATCCAGCGCCCGGCGGGCGGCATCGTAGTCGCCCGTGAAGCAGTGCCAGACGCCGCCCACCTTGTCCGCTCCGTGGCTTCTCAGGATGTCGGCGCACTCGGAACCGGCGTCCCGGTCGTGGATGATAATGGGCAGGTTCACCTCGATGGCGAGGTCGATCATCCGTCCGAACACCTCGCGCTGGACCTTCCGGTCCGAATGCTCGTAGTAGTAGTCGAGGCCGATTTCCCCCCAGCCCACGACCTTGCCGGGGTTCTCCCTCGCCAGCCGCACGAGGTCCGCATAGACCTGCTCGCTGGCCTCCTTCGCCTCGTGGGGGTGGATGCCGACGGCGGCGTAGACGCCCTCGTGCGTGCGGGCGAACTCCACCGCCTCGGCATTGCCGCCGGTGCCGTAACCCGCGCCGATGGCCACCATCGCCCCGACGCCCGCTTCGCGGGCGCGTTTGTACGCTTCCTCGCGGTCGCCGTCGAAGGCGCGGCTCGAAATGTGGCAGTGGGTGTCGATCAGCACGGCGGAAAAACTCCCGCCGCCATTATGATGAAAACAGGCGGGAAATCGATAGCGGCTGCTACTTCACCCGGGAGCCGGGTTTGGGCGGCTTCTCGAAACCGGCAAGCACAAGGCCGTCCTCGGTTTCGGCGGCGAGGATCATCCCCTGGGACTCCATGCCCATGAGCTTCGCCGGTTTCAGGTTGGCCACGACGACCACCTGGCGGCCGACGAGCTGTTCAGGGGAATAGCTCCTGGCGATCCCGGCAATCACCTGCCGGGTCTCCCCGCCAATCGTCACCTGGAGTTTCAGCAGCTTGTCGGACTTTTCCACCTTTTCGGCCGCCGTGACGGTGGCGACGCGAAGCTCCACGCCCATGAAGTCGTCAATGGTGATGACGCCGGGTGGCGGTGTCTCCTTCGCGGGCTTCTTGCCAGATGCCTTGTCGTCCTTCCCCGCCGGTGCGGCCCCGGTGACCGCCCCCTTCGCTTCGGCAAGGAAGCGGTCACGGATCTCGTTGATGGCGTCCTTGTTGGGGAAAAGGATCTCCCGGTCTTTGGCGATGGCACGAGGCATATCTGGCAGTTTCCCGTCTGCCACGATGACATTGTTTATTGAACTGGAATAACCAAGCTGGCTCCAGAGTTCCTGCATCTTTTCAGGCATGAAGGGAGCGAGCATCAGCGTGACGCAGCTCAGTGCCTGCACGAAATCGGACATCATGTAATCGAACACGGCTGCCTGTTGGCCCGTTTCCTTGCCAAGTGTCCATGGTTTGGTGCGCTGAACGGCGCCATCACACTCGGACACGATTTTCTGTGCGATATCCAGTGCACCGTAGAAATCCAGCAGGTGCATTTTCCCGCAATACTGGTTCCAGTATCCGTTGTCGCCGCCAATGAGCGGCGTAATTGCGGTGTAACCTGCTTCAGCACCAGTTGCGGCTGGTTCTCTGATCTCGCAGTTCCGAAACCTGTCCAGTTGCGTGAGCACCCGGGCCGTCAGGTTTCCCACCCCGTTGCTCAGTTCCGCGATCACGCGGTTTGCCATCTCCTCGTGGGAGAAGTTGCCGTCTTCACCGAATGGGGCGGCCCGTAATAGATAGTAACGGGTGAGATCGGCTCCATAGGTGTCAATGAGCCGGTTTGGATCCACCACGTTCCTTAAGGTCTTGGACATCTTCTGTCCTTCGACGGTCCACCAGCCATGGGCAAATATCTGTTTCGGAAGCGGCACACCGGCCGACATAAGGAATGTGGGCCAGTAGACGGCATGGAACCGGAGAATATCCTTGCCGATGATATGCAGGGTTTCGGCGTCTTTGTCCTCCCAGAACTCCCTGTATTTCTTCTCGTCCGGCCAGCCCAAGGCCGAGAGATAGTTCACCAGGGCGTCCATCCAGACATAGACGACATGCTTCTCGTCGCCCGGAACCGGGATACCCCAGGTGAACGTCGAGCGGGATACGGAGAGGTTTGTGAGGCCGCCCTTTACGAATGACAGGGTTTCGTTGTGCCGGGATGCTGGCTGCACAAAGCCGGGATTACTGGAGAGATAGCCTTCAAGCGGCTTCTGGTAGTTCTGCATCCGGAAGAAATAGGACTCCTCGGACAGTTTCACGGCCGGGGTCTTGTGGGTAGGGCAGTTGCCGTTTTCGAGTTCCTTCTCGGTGTAGAACTGTTCACAGGCGGTGCAGTAAAGTCCTTCGTATTTGTCCTTGTAGATGTCGCCCTTGTTCTGGACCGTTTCCCAGAACCGGCGGACAACCTTCTTGTGCCGGTCCTCGGTGGTGCGGATGAAGCCGGTATTCGAGATATTGAGCCGTTTCCAGAGATTCTGGAAGTTAGGCACCACCTCGTCGCAGAACTTCTGGATACCCGCGTTGCCGGTATAACCCTTGACTGCCGCCGCTTCTTCCATCTTCTTGCCGTGCTCGTCGGTACCGGTGAGAAAACAGACCTCGTGGCCCGTCATCCTCTTGAACCGGGCGATCACGTCGGCGGCAACGGTCGTGTAGGCGTGCCCCAGGTGCGGCACATCGTTGGCATAGTAGATGGGCGTCGTGACGTAGAAGCGCTTGGGTTTGGGGGCGTCGGCCATCGGAGTGGATTTAGCGGGAGCGGGGCAGCAGGTAAAGGGGCTATCGTTTACGCCGTTTCACCCGGCCGTCGTTGTCCTCCACGTCGGTGATACCCTCCACCGGGACATGGGGGATATGCGCGGCCTCGGCGGAGGTGTCGGGCACGGTCTGTTCCGGCGGGAACGGGGTGCCGGGGGCGCGCTTCTGGGCGGCGGCTTTTGCCTCCGGGGTGAGGTAGTTGGGCTGGGAGATCAGCTTCACGTCCTGGCGCATGATGACGGCATTGAAGATGTCGGCGTCCAGAAGCCACTGACGCCGCCCCTGCCCCTCCACCAGCACCTTGCGGAGCAGGGGGTTCGACGACAGGACGAAATACTGCACACCGTCCATCACGAACTTGAACCCCCGCTTGGGCAGGGTCTTGTTCATGGCCTTGTACTGCTCATCCTCGTAGGAAAGGCAGCAAAGAAGCCGCCCGCACTGGCCGGTGATCTTCGACTGGTCCAGGGCGAGGTTCTGGTTCTTGGCCTGCTTCACCGAAACCTGCGGGAAATCGGCGAGCCAGCTAGAGCAGCACAGTTCCTGCCCGCATATACCGTATCCGCCGGCCATCTTTGCCCGGTCACGGGGGCCGACCTGCCGCAGTTCCACGCGCATGTGCAGCCGGTGGCCGAGCCGCCGGACCAGTTCGCGGAAATCGACCCGTTCCTCGGCGTAAAAATACAGCTTCGCGCCGGATCCATCGTAGCGGATATCGAGCGTGACGGGTTTCATCTGGTGGTCGAGCTTTGCCGCCTGGATCTCCTCCAGCGCGATGAGGAACGCGTCCTCGCTCCGCTGGTCGCGCCGCTGGCTGTGGGCCGCGTCGTCATCGCCCGCCTTGCGGACGAGCTTCCGGCCGCCGGTGTGGGGCCGCCAGCCATAGCGCACCAGCGACACGACCCGGCCCAGTTCGTGCCCCTCGGACGTGGTGCAGACGACGAGGTCACCTACCTCGACGTCGAGCCCGTTCCGGTGGAACTCCTCGACACGGTTACTGCCCGGCAGGCGCACGCCCACGACCTCGCCCCGGGGGAGCACGCCGTCGGGCATGATCTCCACTGGCCTGGGGCCGGCCTCGAAGGCGGATATGTCCAGTTCGATCGGCATGATCAGGGGCTACGGAGGTCCATGATGAGCTTGTCGAGCGAGATTTCCAAATGGGCGTACCGGTCGATGGCTCTCCGGATCTGGAGGAGGCCGTCGATCCGGCGGGCGAGGTCGTCCGGGTCCAGCGTTTCGCGGAGCCGGCCCGCGTCGCTGCCGAGCGATCCGGGCAGGGCGGACGTCACCGCTCCCAGCGCCGAGCGATGGATCAGGATCATCAGATCCAGCCAGTCCGGCAGGGCGCTGCGGTTCCCCTTGAACTGGGCGGCGAGACGTCCGGACCAGTCGCCGGGGTCGGACTTGCCGGTAAGTTCCTCGGTCACGGCATCGCGGGCGAGAGTCTCGAGATCGGCGAACTCTCCCCCCAGTGCTTTTATCGCCTGCCCGAGGCTCCCCTGTGCCAGCGCCGCCGCCCAGCGGGCCTGTTCGGGCGTCACGGTCGTGTCCTTTGGAGGCGCTTCCTGGAGGCGGCGGACGATAATCTCGTCCGCCAGCGGGCGGAACCGGACCGGGATGCAGCGGGAAAGGATCGTCGGGAGTATCTGCGTCCGGTAGGTACCGATCAGGACGATCAGCGTGTCATCAGGCGGCTCCTCGATGGTTTTCAGCAGGACATTGGCGTGCTCGGCCCTCATGTCGTCGGCCGGGTCGAGAATGAGCCCCTTTGCACCGCCGGCGAACGACCGCATTGACAGCGAGCGGATGATGCTGCGGATATTGTCGATGGTTCCCTTGGCGCCGGGCTCCAGCAGGTGCAGGTCGGGGTAGGAGCCCTGCGTATCCGGCCCGGCCACATGCAGGGCGACGCGGTGGCAGGCGTTGCACCGCCCGCAGGCATCGTCGAAGGGTTCCCGGCCCGCCCGGCGCTCTTCGCAGGCGAACGCCTGGAACAGCCGTGTTGCGGCCAGCCTCCTGCCCGTTCCCTCCGGGCCCAGGAACAGAAGTGCGTGCGGGAGCCGTCCGGTCCGGAAGAACCCCTTGAGATGCCGGATGGCATCGTCCTGTCCAAGGATTTCGCTGAAGGGCACCGGTTTTCCCCTACACCGCCCGGCCAAGGGTTTCGCGGGCGATGATCATCCGCATCACCTCGCTTGTGCCGGCGCCGATCTCCATCAGTTTGGCGTCGCGGGCGTAGCGTTCCACCGGAAACTCCTTGATGTAGCCGTAGCCACCGAGCACCTGCACGGCCTTCATGGCGGCGCGGGTGCCGACTTCGGAGGCGAACAGCTTGGCGATGGCCGCCTCGCGGTTGATCCGCCGTCCGCCGGCAATGGCATCGGCAGCCGCATAGACCAGCGCACGGGCAGCTTCCGTCTCGGTCACCATGTCGGCGATCATCTTCTGGACCATCTGGAACTCGCCGATGGCCTTGCCAAACTGCTTGCGCTCAAGGGCATAGCGGGAGGCTTCCGCGACCGACGCCTCGGCGATGCCGATGGAGATGCCGGCCAGCGTCACCCGCTCGATGTCGAGGCCGCGCATGAGCTGGGCGACGCCGCCGTTTTCCTCGCCCATCCGGTTTCCGGCCGGCACTTCCATGTCCTCGAATACCAGTTCCGAGGTGGGCGAGGCGCGCATGCCCATCTTGTTCAGCTTCTTGCCAACCCTGAAGCCGGGGAAACCGCTCTCGACGATGAACGTGGAGAGGCTTTTCGGCCCCTTCTCACCCGTCTTGGCATAAACGACGAAAACCCCTCCCACGGGGCCGTTGGTAATGAACATCTTGGTTCCGTTGAGGATGTACTTGTCACCCTTCCTCACGGCACGGGTTGTCATCCCCACGGCATCGCTTCCGGCGCCGGGCTCGGTGATGGCGACACCGCCAAGCCGCGCGCCGGAACACAGGTCGGGGAGGTATTTCCGGCGCTGCTCTTCGCTGGCGTTCCGGTAGAGGTTGTTCGCGCACAGGACGGCATGGGCACCCAGCGAGAGGGCCGTCGCCGCGCAGCCGCGCCCCACTTCTTCCAGCACCATCGTGACGCCGGGGGCATCCATGCCGGAGCCGCCATATTCAGTGGGGACCATCATGCCAAGGAGCCCCATCTCGCCGAACTTTCTGAACACCGCGGCGGGGAACTCCTGCCGCTCGTCCCAGGCCTCGGCATGGGGCTTGATCTCCCCCTCGACGAACTCGCGCACCGTGCGCTGGAGCATCTGCTGTTCTTCGGAGAGCTGGCGGAGCATGGGGTTGGGTTCCTTGCAGGATAGTCTGGAGCCGTCTCTGGCGGCGGCGCCAGCTACCGTAGGTTTTCTCCGCCGCAGGTGGCAACTTTTCGCCTTTGTTTTCACCAGCGGCCACAATGGGGCTGTGAGTGAATCCCATACCTGCGCGCTGCTCCAGTACGATGTCGTGAAGGGCGAAGTGGCCCGGAACGAGGCTTCTATCCACCGCTTGCTGGACAAAATCCCCAGTAGCCGTCCACTGATCGCCCTGGTTCCGGAGGCGGCGACATCCAATTTCTCCCACTCGAAGGCGGATGAAATTGCCGGGGAGACCCGGGAGGCGGTCCAGCGGCTTTCGGAACGCTGCCGGGCTGAAGGCTTTTCGCTGTACGGTTCGTTCGTCGTGAAGGACGGGGACGGATTTTTCAACGAGGGGCTGCTGTTGCGCTCCGACGGCACGAAGGAAGTTTATCGAAAGGTCCACCTGTTCGAACCGGCCGGCGAGCACACCTTTTACCGGGAGGGAACCGGGCAGGTGGTGGCCGATCTGGGTGAGGGTCTCAGGGCGGGGCTTACCATCTGCTATGACCTCCGGTTTCCGGAATGGGTGGGAAGGCTGGTTGAAAAGGGTGCAAACGCCCTCTTTTGCGTCGCCCAGTGGCCTGAACCCCGGCGCGACCACTGGGACACGCTCCTGAAGGCCCGGGCCATCGAGAACCTCTGCTGGGTGGCCGCCGTAAACCGGACCGGTGAAGGACCGAAAGACCGCTTTAATGGAGGGAGTGCCATCTATTCACCATGGGGAGAGCGGGTGGCATTCGTGCCGGATAACGAGGAGGGCATCGCCTGCGCCGTTCTGGACCTTGGCACAGTTGCTGACGCCCGCCACAGGCTCCCCACCCTTGGTCGCCGGTTCCGGAACGGCTAGTCCTTAATGTACGAGTGATGCCAGAAGATCCCGTTGTTTCACCGGAAACTCCCGAACAGAAACCCGGCCCCCCGGAGCCGGACGGTGCGGATACGTCCGGCGGCGCTCCGGTGGCCGGTTCCGAAGGGCCGCCGATCCTTTCCCGCATCCCGGTGCCGCTCCCCCGGATGCCCAAACTGAATCTCGTTTCGACAATTATCCTGCTCGCCGTGACGGTGGCCGCGATGGCCTTCTTTCCGCTGGTTCTGGATTTGGACCGGCACCGTATCGGCGTGGCCGAGAAGGCATCGCTTGCGCTGGGTTACCCGGTGCGGATCCGGCATCTCTCGCTCGATTTCACCCGGGGGCTGGGGGTCCGGGCGCAGGGTGTGTCGGTCCTGAGCACGGATGGCCGCCGGACGCTCGTCCGTCTGGGCGCCGTCACGGTGGCATTCGACGTGGGCGACCTGATCGACCAGCGGTTCACACCCCGCGTGGTACGTCTCGATGCGCCGTACGTGATGGTAGAGCGGCGGGACGGCCGCTGGCGGATCGAAGGGCTGGACGTGCCGCTGGATAGCGAGGAACCAGCCGATCTGGGCCGCCTGAGTGCGGTGCTGGAGGGAATCCTCCGGGGACTCACAATCCGGGAGGTCGAGGTCACGGGCGGACTGTTTCGCGTCCGGGTTCATGGCGCGGGCGAGCCCGACAGCTACAGTTTCCGGAAGATCAGCATGGAGCTGCAGAACATCGGGATGGGGGCGCCGCTCAAGGTCCATGCCGAACTGTCGGCATTTCTCAACAACCGGAAGATCGGCGATACCAGCGTGGAAATGGCCTCGGTCCTGCCGGCGGAAAACCTGGATCTTGCCGTGCTTCCGGTCAGCATCCAGGCCGCATTGCACCAGGTCCAGCTTACGGTTCTTCCACCTGCCCGGGCGGCCGGCCTCGTGTCGGGGGTGGTGGATCTGCTGGTCAATGCCGGCGGCACGCTGGATGCTGTTCGCGGAAACGTGGAGCTGCTGGCCGAGGGTGTTCGCGGCGAAATGCCCTATGTCTTCGAGGAAACATTCACTCCGGATATCGTGAAGGGCAAGTTCTCGTTCGCATGGGATGGCCGTAAGCTCCGGGCTGACAGCGGCGGCATCCAGATTGGGCCGACCGACGTCACTTTTGTACGCTGGGTATCGGATTTCCGGCCGCCAAACCCCCGGATCGTCCACGAACTGGAAATCGAGTTCCATGTGCGGGACGTGGATCTCTCGCAGGAGTTCAACCACATCCCCTGGCCGATTATCGGGCGGCATGTGTCCGACTACTGCCGCCGCCAGATACGCCGGGAGGGCGTGGCCACCTACTACCGGAATTTCCTGCCGCTCATGCTCACCCGGAGCGTGGATGGATCGCTCGAACCCTGGCTCGATTTCGACCGGTTCTGGATGGAAGGCGCTATCAAGGGGCTGAGCATGCATGTGCTTCCCGGAGAGAGGCTGAAGTTCAGCGGCATCGAGGGCCGGATTGCCATTGAGGGAGGGAACTTCATCATGGACCGGCTGCGGGGCCGGGTGGATGACATGCTCGATGTGGAGGCGGTAGGCGGTTTCGACAGCATCGACCGGCAGGCGAAGCTGCAACTCGATATTACGGGCCAGTTCCCCTATCCGGCCCTGCTCGGGCTGCTGCCCAACTACGGTTTCCGTGCCGTCCAGAAGGTGGTGGCACCACTGTCGGGCGGACGCGGCGATCTGACCGGAAAGGCCCGCGTCGACTACGACATCCTGAAGGACCACTACACCTATAGCGGCGAGATGAGGCTGTCCGAGGGGAACATACGCCTGGCAAACTATCCCGTGGCGCTCGACGGTCTTTCCGGCCCGATCCAGTTCACCGACAACAGCCTGGATCTGGGGCCGCTCACGGGAAGGTTCGGTGACGGCATCCTGTCGGTCCAGATGCAGGTGGACGATCCCAACGGGGCATCGCCCACCTTCGACATGAAGGTCGCCGGTGAGCAGCTGGCGCTGGACCAGATATTGCCGGTGAACAGCCGTCTGAAGGGAAAGGGCACGGTCACGGGCAGCTACTCCACGTCCGGACGCCTGGGGCAGTCCCGGCATCCGCTGAAGCGGTCGGCATCGTTCCGGACAAACCGTGTGGCGATCACCTCGCCCGACATCCGGCTTCCGATCCGCGACGTTGACTGCAGCCTCCGGTACAACACAGGCGAGCGGTCCAGTTTCGGCTGCTCCCTGTCATATGGCGAGAGTATCGCCAGGGTGCGTGCCGGGTTTCTGGATACCCCCGCCGGTCCCCGGGGGGATTTCACCATCGAGGCACCGAACGCGAATCTTGATGACCTGCTGGCCGCCGCCACCGGAACCCGTGACAGCGTGATCGCCACCCAGGCCGAAACGCGCAGGGGCCGCACGGAAACGTCGATCATCGAGCCCCCGCTCCCGGATATCGACGATTTCCTGGCCCGGGGGCAGTTCACCGGAATCGTGCAGGTCGACCAGGGCCAGTTCCGCCGTGCCCCGTTCAGCGAACTCTCGGCGCAGGCATCGCTTGCGGGTCGTACATTCACGCTTTCCACGCTGAATTTCGCCGGTCCCGGCGGCCGGTACGATTTCGAGCGGCTGTCCTACGAGGCCCGCCCTGACGGGGCTCGCATCGTCTTCATGACGCCCCGTTTCGACAACGTAATGCTGCAGCCGATGCTGGAGGCGATGGGGACGCCGACGGATTTCGTGGACGGCATGCTGACCGCGCGCGGAATGATCCGGTTCAACGCCGCCGACCAGTTCTGCAGTTCGGTAGAGGGGGATCTCTCCATGCAACTGGAAGGCGGACGCATCAGTAGCGAATACCGTGCCTTTGCCCGCGTGGCGAGTCTGGTGAACCTGCGGCTGTCGGCCTATCCGGGCGGGATTCCGTTCAGGCAGATGAAGGCGAATTTCGATATCCGCAACGGCCTCGCCAGGGGCCGGGGTTTCGTGCTCGATACCCGCGACTTCGACATGAAGTCGGACAGCGTGGAGATCCGCCTGTGTGACCGGTGGATAAAGTCCAATGCGACCGTATCGGTGCTCCGGCGCGAGTTTTTCAGCCGTCTGCCGCTGGTGGATCTGGGCGAGATCCTGCGGATTCCGGTGAACATCGACCAGTCGTTTGCCGAAAAGGGCGACTAGGGGCGTTTCCGGAACACGCTAGCCTGCGGCCTGCCGGCCTGTTTCCGGGCAGCAGCTATCCTCAATCTGTACCGTTATATGGCCGATCCGGAACTGTTCCCTGAGCCCGGTCCCGACCCGGGCGAGCAGGTCGTCGCGGCTGCCGGTTGTCTCCTTCACGACTAGATGGACGGTGAGGGCGGTCTCGGTAGTGCTGAGCGCCCAGATGTGAAGATGGTGGACATCGTTGACGCCCGGCTGCACTGCCAGCCAGTCGCGGACGGTTGCGGGATCGATGCCATCGGGAGCAGCATCCAGTGAGAGGGCGAGCGACTGCCGGAGCAGTGACCAGCTGTTCAGGAAGATCATGGCCGAGACGCCGATCGCTACCACCGGGTCGAGCCAGTACCAGCCGGTCTGGAGCATCCCGAAACCGGCAACGACGACGGCCAGCGAAATCGCGGCGTCGGCCGCCAGGTGCAGGAAGGCGGCGCGGACATTGAGGTCGTGCTTGCGTCCCGACATGAACAGGAGGGCCGAGCCCGTGTTGATGACGACGCCGATCGCCGCCACGGCGATGACCGTCATGCCCCTGACAGGTGGCGGGTCGAAGAGCCGGGTGGCTGATTCGAGCGCCAGGGCCCCGGCGGTGGCCGAAATGACCAGCGCATTGGCCAGCGCGGCGAGGATCGTTCCGCGCTTGAACCCGTAGGAATGCCGCGCAGTGGGTTCTGAGCGGGCGAAGGAAGCCGCCACCCACGCCAGGGCAAGCCCCAGCACATCGGCGAAGTTGTGACCGGCGTCGGCCAGCAGGGCTACCGAACCGGTAATGAAGCCGGCCGCCGCCTCGCCGGCCGCAAACAGCAGGTTGATCACGGTACCGATGGCGAATGCCCGGTTCATGCTTCCGGTGTGGTGGCCATCGTGGGAGCCGCCGTGGTCGTGATGATGGTGGTGGTGCCCGGCAGACATGGTACGGAAAACAGGATAGCCGGAGGTTTACCGTTCCGGTATCCCTACCGGAGCCGTTCCGGCCCCAGGTAGTAGTCCCATCCCAGCCAGAGCGAACGGGTCC
Source organism: Deltaproteobacteria bacterium (assembly GCA_026129095.1). Classification (NCBI taxonomy): domain Bacteria; kingdom Pseudomonadati; phylum Myxococcota; class Myxococcia; species Deltaproteobacteria bacterium. The sequence continues at coordinate 91,437 of JAHCIT010000011.1, read as the reverse complement.
ACCGTGTCACGGCGAGGGGAATGGCCGCGCCGATGGCGGCGAGAATGGCGATCATCTGCCAGAGTTCAAGTTCCGCATGTTTCCGCATCATCCAGTAGACCACCATGACCAGCCCGGCCGTAATGCCGTAGTTGAGATAGATCGAGCCGATGAAAAAACCCTGTTCATGGCGGATCCGCAGGCCGCACGCCGGGCAATCCTCATTCAGTTCCAGCCAGGACCGGAAAATGACCCCCTCGCCGCAGCGGGGGCAGCGGAGCCTCAGCGAGCGTGCGGTGACCTCAAGGAAGCGGGGGCGCGGGGCGTCCCCGCCCGTCCGGGTCACGACAGGAACCGCTCCGGCCTGGCCAGTTTTTCCGGCAGGTACGTGTCGATCACGTAGTTGAGTCCGTGCTTGGAAAGGGCCTGCTGCTCGACGCGCTGGCCCTTGGAGAGCATCTTGTCCACGGCCTTGGCCCAGTCCTTGTGCTCCTGGAAGAAGCTGTCGTTCTTCAGGGCGTCCCGTGCGCGCTTGATGTCCACTTCCTTCAGCGGGTGGGTCGGGAGCTTGTAGGTGTCGATGTCCTCGGGTGTAACGCCGAGATAGCGCGCCTGCGGAACGCAGAAGTACTCGTTGAGATGGGCGTTGTTGCCCGATCCCACCTTCAGCGTCCGGTAGATGTTGGCGTAGCCGTAAGGGTCGCCATCGGTAAACACATAAACCGGCAGCTTGAACTGGTCGGCGATGCGGCGCGTGAACCGGCGGACGGCGCGGGAAGGAACGCCGCGCATGGAAATGAGGATGCACTTGTACGTTTGCCAGAACTTGTGCTCGTTCAGCCGCTCGAACATGCCGTGCGTTTCGATGGCAAGGATGAACTTGGCCCTGGTTTCAAAAGCGAGGTCTTCCACCGAACTGGGGATCGCGTAGGAACCCTTGATGTACTGCGTGCAGTCGATCCGGTTCTGGCGGCCGGTATCGGCATCCGTCTCGATGATGGTGATCTGTCCGGCCACGCTGCCGCCGTGTTCGTCCGGCCGGAAGCCGAGCTGCTCCTTGTTGACACCGAAAAGCCCCTCCAGGTCGTCCATGATCGTGTCCGACTCTGTCTGCTCGTGGCAGCCGGCCTCGCCCCAGTTCTTCGTCTGGTAGTAGGCATCGCGTTTGGTGGCGAAGTCGCGGGTTTCGATCAGTTCCTTGGAAAGCGCCATCATCCGGAGCGTCTGGGCGAACGTGCGGATCGTGTTGACCGTCAGGGTGCGTTCCAGCGTCTTGCCCTTCATCACGAAGTGGCCGACCTTTTTGTTGAAAGTGACGTTGGAAAGTGATCTCAGCGGGAACTTGAGCTTGGGGGCACGCTCCTTCTGGATCGTTTCGTAAAGCGAGCGGCCGCGCTCCTGCATCTTCCCGAGCATTTTCTTGCCTTCGGGAGTGGGGCGTTTGGGACGGGTGGAAACGGAAGCAGTGGCGGGAGTTTTCGGTTTGCGGGCCATGAGGTATCCAGACCTTGCGGCGGCGATCCGCTGTGATGAGCCCTCAAAACCAGCGGCGCGGCGTCAGGCGTGGCTCTTATCCGATTCCGTGCGAACGCACAACCTGAACGCGGCGTCTCTTTGATGTCTGCTTGCCGCCCGTGGCGAGGGACCGCTACGCTTCATGCCTTGGCCGCCTCTTACGGGTGGCCGGCAGAGGAACCCGTTTCGCCCATGCCTCCAGCGAAAGCCGCCGCCGAAGTCGATTACAAGGAATACTCGCTCGCCGAGGAGCCCTACTACCGGCCCATTACCGACGAAGTTGCCCTGTTTGAGGCCGCCTATGGTGCCCGCCTTCCGGTGCTGCTCAAGGGGCCCACCGGCTGCGGGAAGACGCGGTTCGTCGAGTACATGGCCTGGCGGCTGACGCAGGGCCGCGGCCGCCGCTCGGGCACGCCGCTCATCACGGTCGCCTGCCACGAAGACCTCACGGCAAGCGACCTCGTTGGCAAGTTCCTGATGAAGGGGGACGAAACCGTCTGGTCGCCAGGTCCGCTCACCAAGGCGGTCGAGATGGGCGCGATCTGCTATCTGGACGAGGTGGTCGAGGCCCGCAAGGACACGACCGTCCTCATCCATCCGCTCACCGATCACCGCCGGATACTTCCCATCGACAAGAAGGGAACCGTCCTTGAGGCGCATCCGGACTTCCTGCTCGTGGTGTCGTTCAATCCCGGCTACCAGTCGGTGTTCAAGAACCTCAAGCAGTCCACCCGGCAGCGTTTCGTCGCCATCGAGTTCGGTTTCCCGCCCGAGGACGCCGAGCGGGAGATCATCGCCCATGAGAGCGGAGTCAGTCCCGCCGATGCGGCCCGGCTGGCCCGGCTCGGCCAGAAGGTGCGGAATCTCAAGCATCAGGGACTGGAGGAAGGCGTCTCGACCCGGCTCCTCATCTATGCGGGCAAGCTGATCGCGGGGGGCATCGGCCCCCGCCGCGCCGTCCGGATGGCGCTCACCGAGGCGCTCACCGACGATCCGGATGTCCAGACCGCGCTCGAAGACCTGGCGGCGGCAGTGATCGGATAGAGCGGATGTGAATGACATCCTCTACTCCAAGTGGCTGAAGATCCTCGTGGCCCGGTCGGAGACAGTGCCGGGCATCGAGATCCCGTATCTGGATCCGGCCGACCCGGAATCCAACGCCATTCTCGCCGGTGCGGAACGGATCGATGCCTGCTCGCGGCGGGCGGCGTTCGAGTTCCTTGCCCATGCACCGCGGCTGAAGGTTCCCCTGGAAGCGCTCGATGCCGTTGCCACCGTCACGGCTGAGGCGGGACGGATCCACGCCGATATTGCACCGGCGGTGGTAACCGCGGGCATGGATCTGTCCGGCCGGATACCCGCCGCGGAGTTCACCCGGTGGTCGGAGGTGGTCATCCGGGTGACCGGAGAGCTTCCGCGTGCGGCAGTGGCGGTGCTGCGGACCAGCCGCCAGTTCTACGAATATCCCCGGCGGATAAGCCTGAACGAGTGGATTGAAGGAGGCCGCAAGACTTGGCAACTCGGCTGGCAGACCTATGGGCTGCTGGAGATGGTTCTGGCGAGCGCCGCCGAGGCCTCCTCGGTTCTGCCGCCGCGGAGCTTCCAGTTCTGGTGCGATACGGCTGCCAGCCTGTCGCACCGGGTATCGGGACTGGCGCAGGACTTCTGCCAGGAACCGCTGCCACGGGACCTGCCGGTCGAAACAGAGGAAGCCCGGCTGGAGCTGCTGGCCGCGGTCGCTGCCAGCCACCCCGAGCAGTTCGCGGCCTTCCGCCGGCAACTGGTTGAGACCGTGCGCCGGGCTCCAGGGAGGCTCAAGGTGCTGGCACCGGTGCTGGCCCGTCTCGTGAGCCGGTCGGCAGACGGGTGCCTCAACGTGGTCCGCAAGCTGGCCGCCGCCAGCGGTGAAGTTGCGGACTCGCGCTACGGGCAGGTGGCTGGAGCGGCGCGCCGGATTCTGGAGAAATCGCCCAGCGCGGCGATGGGGCTGCTCGAATCGATGGATGAAGTCCTGCGGCTGGTCGGGCCGGAGGAGTTCGCCCGATGGGTCGAAGAAGGCGAGCGGCTGCTGGAGTCGAGCCCCGGCCGGGCCGAGGCCCACTTCAAGCTGTCGTCGAGGTCTGCGCGGGCATCGCTACAGGCCTATGTGCGGGGAGTCCGGTTCGAGGAGATTGCCCGGTCCCTGAGGCTCTATGCACAGGGGCTCACGGGGCGGGAGATCCCGCTGGTGCCGCTCGACTGGCACCGGGGGAAAAACCTGCCGACCACCGACGGGGAGAAGATATACCTGCCCGCGCTGGTCTACGAGCATGGCGGCCGGGACGAGAACCGCCGCGTATTCCGGGTCATGTGCGCCCACCAGTGCGGATTTTTCGAGTTCGGGACATTCGGTTTCTCGCTGGAGAAGATGAAAGGCGTGCGGAGCGGGATCGTCCGCGTGTCCGACTATGCCGCTGGCGCTCCGGCGGGCGGAAGCGATCTCGACCGGTTTTTCCTCCAGTTCCCCCGGACGCAGCTTGCCAGGGACCTTTTTCTGCTTCTGGAGAATTTCCGCATCGACGAGGCGCTGCTGCGAAACTATCCCGGCCTCGATCCCGATATCGCCTGGCTCCGGAAAAGCGAACTGGAGAAGCGGAGCATTGACCGGGCGATGAGCCCGGCAAGTGCGCTGGTTGAAGTCGCCACCCAGCTTTCCCTGGGGCTGGAGACAGTGTTCGGCCATATACCGGCCGACGACCTCACATCGGGCCAGATTCAGTTCGAGGAACAGTTCCAGAACCTGCGGGCCCTGTTTTCGGAACTTCGCCGTCCGGAAGCCACCGTCGAGCATACGGCGGTCCGCACAGCCGAGCTGTACCGGCTGTTCTCGCTCTTCCTCGATACCCGGCGTATGGGGATGGACGCGGAACTGGAACCGCCGCCGGCCGCGGATTCCGAATCGGCAGGGGAGTCCGTTCCGGAACCGGGCGGGCAGGGTGGAAGCGAGCCTGCGCCGCCGGGTTCTTCCGGCCCGGAAGTGCCGCCTGATTTCCCGGCCGATTACGGCCGGCCGGAACCGGTCCGTTTTCACGGCGAACTGAACCCGGACGAAATCCAGCGGCGGGTGCAGGCAAGGGGCGCGCTCGATATCGCGCAGCGGCTCATGGGCAATATCGAGATGATGCGGCCCGAGGAGATCGCCTCCTGGCTCGGAGACGGCGATGAGCTGAGCTTTCTGCCGATGGGGCCGGACGAGGAGGCGGGCGGCAGGGCGCTGTTTTCGTCCATGTTCGACATGGACCGGGCGCGGGAGGCCGCGCAGCATGCGCCGGAGTCCCTGCCGGAAATCCTGCAGGAGTTCCAGCAGGAGGTCCGCCGGATGGCCCGGCTGGACACGCTGGATGAGCGGTACGACGACGCCTTCCGGTACGACGAATGGGACCACAAGCTCGGCGACTACCGCCATGCCTGGTGCACCGTACGCGAACGGAACGTGGAAACGGGAAACCCGGAGTTCGTGGACCGTGCGCTCGCTGAAAACTCGAATCTTATCAGCAAGGTGATCCGCCAGTTCGAGGCGATCCGGCCGGAACTCCTGAAGAAGGAAACGCGGCTCCCTGACGGCGAGGAGATTGATCTGAATACGGTGATTGAAGGTGCGGCGGACCGCCGGGCGGGGCTTCCCTATCCGGAACGGATCTATTCTTCCCGCCGCCGCCAGGAAAGGGACGTGGCGGCCATGTTCCTTATAGATATGAGCGCCTCGACGGGAGAGAAAATACCCGATGAGGAACTGGCCGGACCCCCGCCGCCACCCGCCGGAGAGTCAGCAGGCTATTTCTCGGACCCCCGGTTCGGCGTGGCTGCTGACGGCCCGCCAGCCGCACCGGCCGGGGCGCCGCGGAAGACGGTCCTCGATCTCCAGAAGGAGGCGCTGGTCGTCATGAGCCAGGCGCTCAACTACCTGGGCGACGACTATGCCGTGCTGGGGTTCTCAGGCTATGGCCGGGAGCGGGTGGACCTGTACAAGATAAAGGAGTTTGGCGAGCCGTATTCCGACCGGGTGAAGGCCCGGATCGGCGGCATCCGCGCCCAGCAGTCCACGCGCATGGGGGCGGCGATCCGTCATGCGATCGAGAAGCTGCGAGGGCTGGAGGCGCGGTACCGGACACTCGTCATGCTTTCGGATGGTTACCCCCAGGATTCGGACTACGGCGAGGACCGGACCGATGAGAACTACTCCCTGCTGGATACGCGGCTCGCCCTGGAGGAAGCGACGAGGGCTGGCATACACACCTTCTGCATCACCGTGGACAAGGCGGGCTATGACTATCTCAAGCAGATGTGTCCGCCTGACGCCTATCTCGTGATTGACAGGATCCGCGACCTTCCCGAAATGCTCCCCAGGGTTTACCGGGCGATCACCCGGTAGGGGGCTGTCTCATTCGTCACGGAAACCTAGACCCGGAACCGGGCAATGAGCTGCTGGAGCTGGTCGGCCAGCTGGGCCAGTTCCACCGACGTGGTGGCAATCTCCTCGGCGCTGGTGGCATTTTCTCTCGTTACCTGTCCGATCTGGCTGACAGCCTGGGCCACCGTATCGGATACGCGGGACTGCTGCTCGGCCGAGCCGGAGAGCGATGCCATCAGTTCGGCCGTCTCGCTAGCCTTGGCGATGATCAGTTCCAGGGCGGCTCCGGTGCGGTTGGCGTATTCCATGGAATCCTTCGCCAGCACGCTTACGTTTGACATCGAGCCCTGTGCCATCTGGCTGCCGGTCCGGATATGCTCAAGAATACCAGCGATCTGTTTGGTCGAGGCAGCGCTCTTCTCGGCCAGCTTGCGGATCTCGTCGGCCACGACCTCAAAACCCCGGCCATGCTCACCGGCACGGGCCGCCTCGATGGCCGCATTCAGGGCAAGCAGGTTCGTTTGCGATGCAATCTCGTTGATGACGCCCAGGATCGTGCCGATGTCCTCGGTCTGCCGGGAGAGGTCGGCGATCTGGTCGCCCGAGGTCCGGATCGAGTCATTGACCGCCCGCATGGCCTCGATGGTCTGCGTGACCACGTTTCCGCCCCGTTCGGCGGTTTCCTTCGATTGCTGGGAGGTTTCCAGTGCCTGCTTGGCATTGGTGAAAACCAGCTGGACTGACGAGGCCATCTCCTCGATGGCGACCGACATCTCGCTGGTCTGGCGGCTCTGCCGGTCCGAGCCCTCGGCGAGCTGCTGTGTGGTCCGTTCGATCTGTTCGGTGGCAGTACCCAGGCTTTGTGCCGCCTCGCGGATCTGCCGGATCATGACCGCGAGATTGTCGATCATGTCGCCATAGGCCCGTTCGAGCCGGGCCAGTTCGTCCGAGCCTTCCGGCCGGACCTGCACGTTCAGGTTGCCCTGTGCCAGTTCGCCAGAAATCGCGCCCAGACGCCCCAGAGGGGTAAAGAGCCGGCCGAGCCCCCAGTAAAGGCCTATGGTGGTGAAGAGGAAAGCGGCCGCCATGACAATGCCTTCCAGTGCAGCCCGCATGAAAAATGGCGTCAGGATTCCGGTGCGGCCAAGCTGGATGAGAACCGATCCCGGCTGGACCGGTTCGCCCCAGGCCGAATCCGGCAGGATCACCGGCTGCCAGTAACGGATCGAGGCGTTCGTCTGGAGAACTTCAGCGGGTGGCTTGCTGGTCTGCGCCGGAGCGGTTGAGGGCTTCCTGGTAGAGCTGAACAGCGGAACCCCCTGGCCGTCATGGATGGTCAGTTCTTCCAGCATGCTGCCGAAGCCAGCCGCCGCCGGTTGTGCAATGGCTCTCAGGGTTTCTCGGTCAGTGGCTGCCAGGGGCTCCCTGACAGCTATCGCCAGCAGGCTTGTGGATGTCTTGATTCTGGCTGTGGCGATTTCATAGGCCAGTTGCCGTGCGCCGTCGATTCGCAGCCAGCCGGCTACCAGAATGACCGGGCTGGTCAGGGCCAGCCACAGGAGGAGAATCTTGGCGCGGAGGTTTTTCGTCACGGGTCGTCTGCTGCCAAAACGGGAATATGCGGATATGGCAGCCCTATCCGGTTAATTTAGTAGCGGGTGGGGGGCTGCACAAGATAAAGGGGGATTTTCAGGGGGGCTTCCCCCCGGCCACAAGTACAATTAGCGTTATGCCTGACCCGGCACCTGTGCCGGAAACCGGCCTGTGTTCCGGACGTGTTTTCAATCACTTCCGGCCCGGCTAGCTTCCGGCATGATGGGGGACGCCCAGTTTAGGGGCCGGGTAATACTGGTCATGGGCCAGGGTTCCATGATGACGGCATCTGGAACCCGACAGGGGAGGCCTTTCAATCATATGCTGAATTCACTCACTCGCGGTCTGGGGATTGCGCTTCTGGGCGTGGTATTTCTGGGAACAGGCGTCGCGAACGCCCAGGATCCCACGCTCACCGAGCGGACGGATTTTCTGACGGGCAATTTCAGGGCTGCGCCGATCAACCCCCGGACTCCACGGGCTCTCGGCATGGGTAACGCCTTCGTGGCGGTCGGCGGCTCGTACGATTCGATGTTCTACAACCCGGCCGGACTTGCAGCGATCAGGGACTGGCAGTTCTCGATTCTGGGGCTTCGCGCCGAGGCCAACACCGATTCCTTCACCTTCGCGATGGACGCCAAGGATCTGTCGGGCGGGGACGCGAACGAGGCGAACACCTTCTTCGCAGGGCGGGTCGGCGAAGCCGTCTACGTGAACGCCGACAACGTGACCCACTTTGTCATGCCATACCGGAAGAACTGGGCGTTCGGATTCGCCTATTCCTATTCTTACCGCTTCGACGGCGTCGTCCAGCCGGGCATTACGGCGGGCGACCGGTATATCGTCGGTTTGCGCAAGCTCGAGGATCATGCGGGTTACCTGACCGTGGCCCGGAGAATCTGGGGCGAGTATCTGGATATGGGCGTGAACCTGAAGTTCATCAGCCGGAGCGATATCCGCACCGCCGAGTCCGAATCATCGGTAACTGCCAATAACGGAGTGTCGTACACGAACGATTTCGTGAAGCCCCTGAAGGGACCGGGTGATTTTGCCGCCGGAGCCGATGCAGGCCTGGTGATGAGGCTGCCGTTCTCCCTGCTCATTCCGGCGCCTGAGGACGAGGATCCCTCTCCGTGGGGTATTTCCGCCGGTTATATAGCGAGCGGGTTTACTTTCCAGGATATCGCCCGCACGGCGTTCAAGGCCCAGCAGCCGGATGTCGCAAACGGCATTCTGGTGGCCGGCAGTGGTGACGTGCCGATGACGGTTGACTGGGGTCTTGCGGTCGCCGTGCCGTTCGAGGTTGCCCGTCTTACCTTCGCCGTCGATGTCCGCGACATCAACCGTGACGAGATTCCTCTCGGGCACAAATACTCGGTGGGCCTCGAACTGGCATTCCGTTACGTGTTGTCACTTCGTGGCGGCATTAATGCCAACGGCTATGCGGCCGGTATCGAAACGCGGTTCGGCGCTGTCCGGCTGAATGGCGAGATACTGCAGGAACGCAACACATCGATCGCGAACAACCTGAAGGAAACCCGAGTGTCGGCGGGCATGTCGCTGGGCTGGCCCTACCTGTAATAACCGGGCGGGTCCGGCAGCGGACAGTTGATTATCCCCCCGGTTCGGCGCACACTGGACTGGCTTGATTGTGGATCGCGGACGGCTGGTTCGCGTTCCGGGAGGTTTCGGAGAAACCGCCCGTTGAACGGCAGGTGACCAGCTCTGGTGGGTGAGGGCGCCGCGAACTCCCTGCGGAGTGCCCTGTCTTGATTCGTTACAGCCGGTTTCGTGCAGCAGCCCCCCTTCTGGGCGGGGTGATCATTATTTCATGCCTCATGGCCACACCGGCCGGGGCAGCCGACCGTTCCTTCGATTTTGGCGCCGAGTTTCAGCTCGGCCGTGCCGCAGGAAAGGCCTTTGACCACGCGCAGGGGTCCATCGGCCTTCTGATGCGTGTCAACAACCAGGTGACGTTCCGGATCAAGTGGAACCACTTCGGTCCCGGCGACCAGGATCCGCCGTACCGGACTGGCTTTTCCTTCACGGGCGGCGCTGTCATTCATCCGCTGGGGTTCTACAGCAACAACATCAAGAGCCTTTATTTCGCCCCCTACGTCGCTGTCGATGCCGGGATCGGGGCTGTCTACGGGGGCACGGACAACCGGTTCTTTCACCTGAACTTCCTCGGTGGAGGCAACTTCGACATCGGCAACAACTGGACGATTTTCCTGGAGGGCGGCTACCTGCGGATCGACTACGACAACGACGGCCGGAACTTTGGCAGGGCGGGAGCCGTGGATCAGGCCGTGTTCGGGGCGGGGGTGAGGTTCTACTTCTGATGACGGGACGGGGATGATTCAGCTCTTTCACGTCTACAAGAGTTACGGACGCGAGCAGCCGACGCTCGTTGACGTGAGTCTGCGGATCGAGAAGGGCGAGTTCTGTTTTGTCACCGGTCCGTCGGGTGCAGGCAAGACGACGCTCATGCGCCTCCTCTTCGCCGCCGAACGGGCAACCCAGGGCCAGATCATCGTCAATAACGTCAATCTCGCCCGCCTCACCGAGCGGAACATTCCCTATCTGCGGCGGTCGATCGGTGTCGTCTTCCAGGACTTCAAGCTGATCGCCAACCGGACCGTATTCGAGAACGTCTCCGTGGCGCTGGAAGTGCTCGGCACGCCGTCCGGCGAGGTGCGCCGCCGGGTGGTGTCGATGCTGAAGGCGGTCCATCTGCTTCACCGTTCCGACCACTATCCGCAGCAGCTGTCTGGCGGGGAGCAGCAGCGTGTCGCCATCGCACGCGCCCTCATCAACAATCCCGTGCTGCTGCTCGCCGACGAGCCTACGGGCAATCTGGACCCGGAAATCGCCCGTGAGGTGATGGACCTTTTCGAGGAGGTGAGTATCCGGGGAACGACCGTCGTCATTGCCACCCATGACCGTGACCTGATCCAGCGGCTCCAGAAGCGCGTGATCGGTATCGAGCGCGGCCGGATTACTGCCGGCGCCGGATTGCCGGACTGAAAGAGGGGCGGCCTTCCGTGTATTTTGTTCGCCGTGCCCTCCGGAATTTCCGGGAAGAACTGGGACTGCACATGCGGGTCGTGTCCGGTTTCGGCATGATGGTGCTGGTCTTTTCCGGGTATCTGCTCGCCATCCGCAATCTGGACCGGATCGTGGAGCGATGGGGGCATGAGCTTCAGGTGGTGGCCTATCTGAAGGATGGGATCGGATCGGCGTCGGCGGCCCGGATCATCTCCGGCATCCAGAAGGATCCGGCCGTTCATTCGGCCGAATATGTGTCGCCCGAACTGGCGATGAAGCGGTTCCGTGAGGACCTGGGTTCGCTGTCCGGAGTGCTGGAGGGGTTGACGGTGAATCCGCTGCCTGCCTCCATCGAGATCAGTATCCGCGCCGAGCAGCGTGATGCGGCGACCCTGCGCGACCTGGCATCGCGGGTGGGACAGATGGAGGACATCGAGGACGTCCAGTATGGAGAGGGCTGGATCGAGCGGTACGATACTGTTATCGGGGTTATTCGCACCGGCGGCTGGCTGCTGGGCCTTTTCCTTCTCGTCATAACGCTCGGCGCAGTGACCAATACCGTGCAGCTCGTCATCTTCGCACGGCGCGACGAGATCGGAATCCTGCGGCTTGTCGGCGCAACGGAAACATTCATCCGGGTTCCCTTCATGATCGAGGGACTGATCGGTGGTTTTCTGGCGGCAGCGGCGGGCCTGGGAATGCTTGGGGTCCTGTTTCTGGTGCTGGCATCGCGGATCGAGGCGGTCCTCCAGGGATGGCTCGGGTATGTGAGTCTGGTTTTCCTGCCGCTACCGGCCATCCTGGCCATTATCGCGGCCTGCATGGCGATTGGTCTGGTGTCGAGCACGATCGCTGCCGGCCGGCATCTGAGGGTATAGGGACAATGTCCGGGACCATGCACATGAGCCGGGCCGGGGGTGGCCGTTCAGGCTGGCTGGTGATGCTGGTCCTGGCTGCCGGATTCTGGTCCGGCCCCGTCAGGCTCCTGGCGCAACCCCGGAAGGAAGCCGATCTCGAACTCCAGAAGCGCGAGAGCCAGGCCGAACTGGCCCGCCTTCAGAAGCTGCTGGCCGAGGAGCGGGAGAATATCCGGCGGGCCCGGAAGGAAGAGGCGGGGCTTCTGAGCACGCTCGATGCGATGGAGGAAGATCTGGAACAGCTCGAGCGGGGGCGCCGCAGGATCGAGCGCGATATCCAGGCGCTGGACGAGGTCATGCGCCAGCGGGAAGTGAGCATCGCGGAACTGGAGCGGAAAATCGCCGCCATCCAGAACCGGATATCCGTCCGGCTGCGCGGCATCTACAAGGCCGGTCCGGCGGTGACACTGAAGCTTGCGCTGGGGGCGGAATCACCGCTCCAGATGCAGCGGCGGCTGGGATACATGGGCCGTGTGCTCGAGCAGGACCGGGAACTGCTCCGGGAGTACGAGCGCAGCGAGCAGCTCCTGATCGAGGGACGGGCGTTCCTGGAGGCCCGCCAGATCGAACGGGAAATCGCCATGCGTCGGCTCGACGATACCCGGATGGAAATCCTGCAGGAGCGGGACCGGCGGCTCCAGATTCTTGCCTCCATCCGGGAGGAGCGGATCGCTTATGAGCGGGCCGCGCAGGAAATATCCGCATCAAGGAACCGGCTCTCCCGGCTGATCGAAACGATTGGCATGCGGATCCGCAGCCAGATACTTGCCGGTGGGCAGGCACTTCTGGACCCTCAGGGCAGGCCGCTGGAGTTCGAATCCTTCCGGGGCGCACTGGAGCGACCGGTTCGCGGCCGCATTATTTCCGAGTTCGGCCGCTATGTGCACCCGGATTTCGGTACGGTGACCGTCAATAATGGCGTCACCATCAAGTCAGAGATGGGTACACCGATCCATGCCGTTTACCCCGGTGTGGTCGTGTTTGCCGACCGGATGCAGGGCTACGGTAATTTGATAATCATTGACCACGGGGATACCTTTTATACCGTTTACGCTCACGCGCAGCGGCTCCTGAAGAAGCCCGGTGACCGGGTTCAGGGACGGGAGCCCGTGGCGATAGTTGGCGACAGCGGGTCACTGGTGGGGCCCGCCTGCTATTTTGAAATCCGCCGTGGCGGGCAGCCTCTCGACCCTGCGGGATGGCTCCTGCCCGATTGAAGGCCCCGCACCCTGCGGGATAAATCCATGAATAAAGACTCCTCCGCGCATCCAGTACCGAACCGCCGCCTGATCCGTATGGCCGTGCTGGCTTTGCTCGTCTCGATGGTTCTGGGAAGTGCGGCAATGGTGGCTGCGAATGATCCCAGGTACCTGAAGCTCAAGGTACTGGCCCGGGCGATCACGCTGGTGCGGGACCACTATGTCGAGGACATTACCTATTCGGATCTGGTGGAGGCCGCGATCGCCGGCATGCTGGAAAAGCTGGATCCCCACTCGGCCTATTTCAACCCGGACCGTTTCAAGGAGTTCCGGACGGCGATATCGGGGAACTTTGGCGGCCTGGGGCTTGAGGTCGGCACCCGCGACGAGCAGGTGACCGTCATCGCCCCGATTGAGGACACCCCGGCCTTCAAGGCGGGAATCAAGACGGGCGATGTGATCCTCAAAATTGACGGGGTGATGACGCGCGAGATGCCTCTTGCGGAGGCGGTGAACCGGATGCGCGGCGAGCCCGGAACCGCCTGCAGGCTGACCATCATGCGCGAGGGCTGGCCAGAGCCGCGGGATTTTGAGATCAGGAGAGCTATTATCCAGGCCCGGTCAGTGCGGGGTGATTTCGTCGAGGCCGGTTACGGACGTCTCCGGATCGCCCAGTTCCAGGAAGAGACCGACAAGGAGTTCGCCCGCGAGCTGCGTGCGCTGGAAAAGAAGGATCTGAAGGGGCTTGTGATCGACCTGCGCGGCAATCCGGGGGGAACTCTGAACTCCGCCATCAACGTGGCTGATGAGTTCCTGGAGTCGGGCCTCATTGTCTACACACAAGGCCGGACTCCGGGTCAGGATTACAAGGCCTATGCCCGTCCGAACAACCAGAAGCGCACCTATCCGGTTGTGGTCCTGATTGACGGCGGTTCGGCATCGGCTTCCGAGGTGCTTGCCGGCGCCCTGCGGGACCAGGGCCGGGCGGTCGTCGTGGGGGAGCCGAGCTTTGGCAAGGGGAGCATCCAGACGATTGTCGAGATCGAGGAGGATGGTTCGGCCCTGAAGCTGACGACCGCGCTTTATTTCACTCCGGGGGGCCACTCCATCCAGGGGCTTGGCATCATCCCCGACGTGCTGGTGACTCCACGCGAATCGCTTCCCGGTGACGGACTGGGTTCCGCCGGCATCTTCAAGGAGTCCGATTTGCGCGGTTCCATTGCGAATCCGGAGCAGATGGTCCGGGAGACTCCGGCACCGGGATCGCTGTCGCAGGCCGACCGTAATGCCATTGACGTGCAGCTCCAGCGGGCGATCCAGGTGCTGAAGAGCTACAACGTGTTCAATTCGCCCCGGACGGGCGAGGGCAAGCAGGGCGGGTGAGGGCAGGCCGATAGCGGTGGAGGACTGGCCGCTGCCAAAATGACCGCACGCAACAAGCCGGCTGCCGGTTCGCGCCTGCCGGGCGGCATCCCGCCCCTGCTGGCGGTTGTGGCCGTCGCTGCCTTCCTGACAGGCGTTGGGATCGGGGCGTCCGGTCCGGTTTCAAGGACTGTCGGCGCCGTTTCCGAAAGGGTATCCCGCGGTTTTTCCAGACTCTTCGGCCGGGAACTCCCGCGTCCGGCCTATGATGCCCCGGCAGTCATAGACGATATGCCCCGGCGCGTGCCCGTGCCGGACGCCCCGCCGGAAATCCGGCGGATGCCGGGACGTCCGTTTGTTCTCATCGTGATTGACGATGTGGGGCACTACATGCCGGAGTTCAGGGAGCTGCTTCCGCTCCATCCGGATCTTACTTATTCGGTGCTCCCCAACGCCCCCGGTACCGAAGAGGCGCTCGGGCTCCTTCAGGCTGACGGACGCCAGTACATGCTGCATATGCCAATGGAGTACCGCGGCTGGCCGAACCCTGATCCCTGCCCAGACTGCCTTCTCAGGTCCATGCCGGACGAGGAGATCACGCGCCGTGTGCGGGAGGCACTTGTGAAGGTTCGTCCATCGGGGGTGAACAACCACATGGGTTCGGCGCTCACGTCGGATCTCCAGAAGATACGGGCCGCGCTGAAGCCGCTGGCGGGGACGGGGCTCTTTTTCCTGGATTCCCGCACCATCGGTTCTTCCAAGGCATATGAGGCCGCCATTGATCTTGGCATCCCAGCGCTTGGGCGGAATGTGTTTCTGGACGACGATCCGGACGAAAAGGCGGTTGACAAGCAGTACCAGGAGCTTCTCCGGCTTGCCCGGCGCCGGGGCCACGCCATCGCCATCGGGCACCCCAGGCCCTCGACGGTCAGGGTTCTGAAACGCCGGATTCCGGAGCTGGCTCGCGAAAGCATCGACCTCGTCCGTCCGGCTGACTACCTGGCGCGTCTCCGGTGGATGGAACCGCTGGCGCGGGGCAAGTGAAAGGCAACTGCGGGGGAGGCATTCGCACTACTCATCCCTGTTCTGACCGGTTAAATTCCCGATTGTGTTGAAAATACGGGCAATTCTGCGGTTTGGGATGCTGGGCCTGGCGCTCCTGTTCGCTCTTTCCTGCGCGACTCCCCGTGCCCGCTACAGCGACGGTGTCGTGACCCGGGATGTCGTGAAATACCGCATCGGCGAACCGGGCGAACCGTGGGAGCCGGGCAAAACCGCCGACTGGGGCGATGTGCTGTTCCGCCACCCGGAGTCGGGTGCCGTATTGTCGGCCAACTCCACCTGCAACCGGTACGAAGATTCCCCCCTGAGGAGGCTGGCCGAAAACCTCCTGTGGGGAATCACTGGCCGCCAGAAGCTGCGTGAGGGCATCCTGCCGATGGCCGGCCGCGAGGCTTACGAACTGGAACTGGACGGAAAACTCGATGGCGTACCGGTGCGGCTGTACATCCGTGTCCTGAAGAAGGACGCCTGCATTTTCGATTTTTCCTGTACCGCACAGCCTGAACGGTTCGAAACGGTGCGGGAAACCTGCCTGAAGTTCATAGACGGCTTTGAGGATCTTCGCTGAGATGGAGATACCCACTCCCCGCGATGTGCTCGAAACGATCCAGCAGCCCGCCGTGTTCGCCGGCAAGGCGGGCAAACAGACGCTGGGCGGGATTGGCGGCATGTCGCTTTCGACGCTGAACGCCGTAGGCGAGGTCTGGCAGCTTTTCTGGTCCGTATGCGTCCGGCTGGCGACACGGCGCTGGCCGCTGAAGCTGTTCATGGAGCAGATGTATGAAATCGGAGTCAAAAGCATCGGCATCGCCATGATCGCATCGGTATTCACCGGCATGGTGCTGGCGCTTCAGCTGGCCGAAGGGCTCGCCAGGTTCGGTGCGAAAACCTACGTCGGAACGATAGTATCGTTCGCCTTCGTCCGGGAGCTGGGCCCGGTGCTGACGTCGCTTCTGGTGGGCGGCCGGGTCGGGGCCGGTATTACTGCCGAGATCGGATCCATGACCGTCACCGAGCAGGTGGATGCCATGCGGGGGCTCGGGGCTGATCCGGTCCGGCATCTCGTTGTCCCGCGGGTGACCGCCTGCGTGATCTGCTTCCCGTTGCTGGCAATTTTCGCCAACGTGCTTGGCATCGGTGGCGGCATGCTGATCAGCTATTCGGAGCTGGGAATCACAGCGTCCTACTTCTTCGAGACGGCCACCCGTTCCCTCAGGGCCGAGGACGTGATTTCGGGAATCACCAAGACCATTTTCTTCGGCCTGTTCGTGGCGCTGATCGCCTGCCGCCAGGGGCTTGCCGTGACCGGCGGGACCGAAGGGCTCGGCCGTGCGACCAAGGTGACGGTCATGGTGACGCTGGTGGTTACGCTGATTTCCGACTTCCTGCTGACCAAGATACTGATGCTGCTGCTGTAGGAGACCGCTGCACGTGCCCGAAACCGAAACGCTGATCCATTTCGAGAACGTGGCGAAGGCCTTCGGGCCCCGTCCGGTTCACCGGAACATCTGCCTTGATGTCCGGCGCGGAGAGACGCTTTGCCTTCTTGGCGGCTCAGGATCGGGGAAAAGCGTGTTGCTGAAACTGCTGCTGGGTTTCCTGCCCACTGACAGCGGACGTATTGTCTTCGAGGGGGCAGACGTTACCCGGCTGGGCGAGGACGAGCTCCTCCCCGTTCGCCGCCGGATCAGCATGCTGTTCCAGGGGGCTGCCCTGTTCGATTCGCTCTCGGTATTCGACAACATCGCCTTCCCGCTGCGCGAGCAGGAGCTGTGCTCCGAGGGAGAAATCGCCGTTCGCGTAAAGGAAAAGCTTGAGATGGTCGGTTTACCAGGCATCGAGAACCTCTTTCCCCAGAACCTGTCCGGGGGAATGAAAAAGCGGGTCGGGCTCGCCCGCGCCATCGCTACCGACCCGGAGGTCATTCTGTACGACGAACCTTCGACAGGCCTTGATCCGACCAATACCCGCCGGATCAACGAACTGATCCGCAAGCTCCAGAAACGGATAGGTGTCACCAGCATGGTCGTTACGCATGACATGATGACCGTTTTCGAGGTTGCCGACCGGATCGCGCTGATCCGCCGGGGCGAGATCATTGCCGTCGGTACACCCGACGAGATCCGCGGCCATAGCGACCCCTTTGTGCGCGGATTCATAGAAGGCACCCTGCCGCTCAGCGAGACCTGACCGGAGCGGAAGAAAGCATCAGGAGAGCAACGCCATGCCCCAGCCCAAAACCAACGTGCTTGTCGGACTGTTCGTTGTCATAGCCATCGGCGGCCTGATGGCCACGATCGTCGTGCTGGGGGGCCGGAGAAACCCCTTCGCGCCGACCATGACCGTGACGGCCACCTTCAAGGATGTCTCCGGTCTCATCGAGGCCGCTTCGGTCCGTTATCGCGGGCTCGACATCGGTTCGGTGAAACGCATCTATCTTCCGCCGGATCCCGCCGATCCCCGCGTCTTCGTGGAGATGATTCTGGAGCGGTGGACCGGCCAGCGTCTTGCGAAAGACTCCCTTCCGACGGTGCGGACACTGGGCCTTCTTGGTGACAAGTATGTGGAAATCCAGCAGGGGAACGTCGCCGAAGGCACGCTGGAGGGCGGAGAGATTCTGGTCGGCGAAGATCCGCTCGACTTCGGGGCGATCGTCGCCAAGGGGCAGCAGATCGTCCAGAACGTGGAGGAGGTGACGGGGAAGGCGGCCAAGGCGATCGACCTGTATCTGGATCCGGTGACGGCCAAAAACCTGTCGAACGCCATGCAGCACATTGAAAGCATCACCCGTGAGGTTCGTGAGGGGCCGGGCCTCGCGCATGCCGTGATCTACGACAAGGGTCCGAAACAGATGCTTGACGATCTCCAGGCAACGTCGGCGAGTCTCAAGGATGGCTCCAGCCGCCTGAAGGATATTGTCGCCGACGTGAAGAAGGGCCCCGGCACCCTGCACACGATGATCTACGGGACCAAGTTCACCGAAGCGATGGACAATCTGTCGGCTTTCGCCGCGACACTCTCTGGCCTGGTCGGGGACATCAGGACCGGCAAGGGAATCCTGCATGAGCTGATCTACGCAGGCGAGGAACAGAACGTCGTGGGCGAGCTGGCCCAGACGGCGCGGAACCTGAAGGCGACGAGTGCCGATCTGCGCGAACTGATGGGCGGGATGAAGGAAGGGAAGGGCACCATGGGCGCACTGCTCCAGGATCCCGCCCTGTACGAGGACATGCGCGCACTTCTGGGAGGGGCCAACCGGAGCGCGTGGAGCCGGTTCCTGATCCGCCAGATGATTTCCGGCGCACAGGAAGAGGCGCGGAAGGACCAGAAGTGACGGTGCCTCGCGCCGCCTCGCTGCCTGACCTCCTGTGGCCCCGCATCCGGGGCGCGCGAAATGGCTTCCGGCACCGCACGGGAGAGCGTTACCGGGCCGTGTTCCTGGCCGGCCTCGCCCTTTTCAGCTGGGGGCTTATCTTCGGCGGCACCTGGCGCGTCTTGCGCTATCTCGATCAGGCCCCGCAGGTCGGGCCGCTGGTGGCGAAGAACATACTGGCCATTCTCGTCATCCTGCTGCTGTCGCTTCTGCTCTATTCGTCGGTGATCTCCGCGCTTTCGACCTTTTTCCTCTCCCGTGACCTCGATCTCCTGTTCCCCGCGCCCATTCCGGTCGTGACGGTGTTCCGGGCGAAGTTCGTGGAGACGCTCCTCGCAAGCTCATGGATGATGTTTGTTTTCATCACTCCGGTCCTTGCCGCCTATGGAATCCGGCTGGGGGCGCCCTGGTGGTTCTACCCCGGCGCGCTCGTGGCCTGGGTGATTTTCTGCACCTTTCCAGTATCAGCCGGGACGATGCTCGTCTTCGCGCTGGTGAACATCTTCCCCGCCAGGCGGCTGCGTGACATCCTGATGGTGTTTTTCCTGGTGATCGCGGCCGGGTTTGTCTATTTCGCCCGGTACCTGAGGCCGGAGCGGCTCACCGACCCCGAGGCCCGCGCCTCGGTGCAGGACTATATCCGGGGTCTTGAGGTGGGCGGCTCGCCCCTGATGCCCTCCACCTGGTTTGCCGAACTGCTGGCCTTTGGAACCGGCCTGCCGGCGATGAAGGGGGACTGGCTCGTCCTTTACGCAGTAGCCCTGCCGGTGACGGCGCTGGCGCTTTATTTCGTGGCCGAATGGATGGCGGCGCGGGTCTACTTCCAGGGCTGGTCGCTCACGCAGGAGAGCAAGCGCGTCGATCCGGAGGCGCAACCGGTCCATTCGGGCCACACGGGCGAACTGGTGAAGCGGAGCGGGTTTATCCGTCTGGTGCCCGACCGGCTTCGCCGGGCGCTGGACCGGGGCATTGTGCTGGTTGCCCGGGGGCTCGCCCTGTTCGCCCCGAAAAAGGCTCGCCCGATCCTGGAAAAGGATCTGCTGGTTTTCTTCCGCGATGCGGGACAATGGTCGCAGATGCTGGTGATCGGGGCGGTCGGGGCGGTGTACCTCCTCAACATATGGGCGCTGAATCTCCAGAAGGGCGTGGACCTGCCGCCGGTCCGGGGGACCATCTCGTTCCTGAACATGGGCATGGTGGCGTTCGTCCTCACGAGCGTCATCATGCGGTTCGCCTATCCGGCGGTGTCGATCGAGGGAGAGTCGTTTTGGATACTGCGGACGGCGGCATTACCGTCCCGGGCGATAATCGCCGCGAAGTTCTGGACCTACTTCCCGCCGCTGCTGCTGCTTTCCCAGGGAATGATCTTCGCCTCGAACCACCTGCTGGAGGTTCCCGCCTATCTGGTCTGGCTGGGACCGCTTTTCACCGGCGTGTTGTCGTTCTCGCTCGTGGCCCTGGGCATCGGTATTGGCGCCATGTATCCGAACTTCCGGGCGGAGAATGTCTCTCAGGTTTCGCTCAGCTACGGCGGGCTGGTGTTCATGCTCGTGGCGCTGGGCCTGACGGCCCTCGTGATGACCCTGCTGGCGGGGCCCGCCTACGTGCTGTTCACGGCGGAACTCAGGGGCCGCCTGCTCACCGGGGGCGAAACGGTCCTGATCGGATCGGTGGTGGCGGCCTGCATGGCGGGGCTGGCCGGAGCCGGCGTGTGGGCTCTCAGGCGCGGAATCAGGGCGCTGGACGCGCTTTCCGCCTGAAATGGCGGTTCCGGCGGTATTGACTCAGCCGCTTCGGTGGATAATCTAGTCGCCGCGATCCACGGGCCGTTCACTGGCCCCTTGCGGATATGGTGGAATTGGCAGACACGTAGGTCTCAGAAGCCTATGGGGCAACCCGTGACGGTTCAAGTCCGTCTATCCGCACCAGCCTTCGCACCTGCATTTCATGGTACCAGAACGATTTTGCCCACAACGCGGCCGGACTGGCTGAGCGCGACGGCCTTTTCCGCATGGGAGAGCGGTATCCGCTCCGAGACGATCACCTTGATCCGGTCCGATGCGACCGCCTCGATGACTGGCCTCAGAGTCGCGGGGGTGGGCAGGCCGAGCAGGGTCCGGGTGCGGAAGGGCGGTACCAGCATCTGCGCGATGGCGGAAGCCGACTGCGCGGCGATGTTGACGTGTCGCCCCTGCGGGGTGAGCAGTTCGTGGCAGCGGACGGCGGAATAGTCCCCGACGCAATCGACCACGACCTGATAGGGCCCGTGCGGCTGGGCCTGTTCCAGTGCATCGCCCTTCCCGTAGTCAATGGCCACGTCGGCGCCGAGGGACTGGACGAGCTGGATGTTCCGTGCGGAGCAGACGCCTACGGTGAACGCGCCGCACACGTGCTTGGCGACTTGCAGGGCCAGGTGTCCAACGCCTCCGGATGCGCCCAGTATGAGTGCCTTCTGCCCTCGTTTCAGCCTGCCGATCCGGACCACGGCCATCCAGGCGGTGACTCCGGGGACAGGCAGGGCTCCGGCAGCCACGAGATCGAACCCTTCGGGCAGCGGGCAGACCTGTGATTGGGGGAGCACGA
This sequence comes from Deltaproteobacteria bacterium, assembly GCA_026129095.1. Lineage (NCBI taxonomy): Bacteria > Pseudomonadati > Myxococcota > Myxococcia > Deltaproteobacteria bacterium. Next base: position 70,416 of record JAHCIT010000011.1, on the reverse strand, counting down.
CCGTATCGGCCCAGCTTCCTCCCTGACCCATGAAAACACGGGTGGCCCCTGCCACGGGGTCGCCCACTTTGAAGCGTGTGACGTTCGTTCCGGTGGCGTCGATGATGCCGGAGAAATCCATCCCGGCGAATACCTGGCCGGAGGGGTTCAGCGTACGCCCGGCGAGGCTGGCGGCGCCGGAAGCCAGCATCTTCCAGTCGGCGGGGTTCACCCCGGCCGCCTTGATGGCTACCCGGACCTCGTTGGCCCTGGGCACGGGGGCGGGGAGTTCCACGAGGGCAAGCGGCGCGTCTGTTGCCAATGATTTCTTGACGATGGCTTTCATGCCGGGCTCCAGGCGGGAGCTTACTCCCAAATCCGCCGGGGCCGCCACCGGTTTTTCCGGGGCTGGTCCTATCCGTCGCCGGTCAGAATGTCCCGTACCTGGGATTTCACAACCTTGCCGAGGGCATTCCGGGGCAGGGCACCGGCCTGCCGGTATCTGGCCGGCACCTTGTAGTGGGCCAGTTTTTCGCGCGCATGGAGGCGAAGCGCCTCGGCGTCGAACCTGTGTCCGGGGCGGATCACCACCAGCGCGCCGCCGGTCTCGCCCCAGCGCGGATCGGGAACCCCGGTGACGGCTGCCTCGGCTACCGACGGATGCTCGGCCAGGACACGCTCCACTTCGGCCGGATAGACGTTCTCGCCGCCGGAGATGTACATCTCCTTCTTGCGCCCGGAGATGTACAGGAAACCATCCTGGTCGAAACAGCCAAGGTCGCCCGTGTGGAAGTAACCGTCCCTGAGTGCCGCCGCGGTTTCTTCCGGCCGGTTCAGGTAGCCAGAGAACATTCCCGGCCCCCTCACGGCAATCTCGCCCGTCTGGCCCGGTTTCACGTCCCGGCCCTCGTCGTCAACGAGGCGCACCTCCCAGTTCGGTGCGATCCGGCCGACGGAAGCGGGGCGTCCGCGCACCTCTCCGTGGAGCATGCAGGCGATCATGTTTGTCTCGGTGGTTCCATAGCCCTGCCGCAGGGGTATGCCACGGGATTCGTAGGCCTCCACCAGCGGTGCCGTGGCCGCGGCCCCGGCCACGTACAGGAAACGGAGGTGGCGGGGAGGCAGCCGGTCGAGCCAGCCCGTTTGCAGGAGCTGCTCCATCATGGTGGGAACGGCGAAGGTGATCGTGACTCCGTTACTGGCGATGGTGCGGAGGTAGCTTTCCGGCTCGAACCGGTCGAGGAGGATGGCAGTTCCGCCAGCGGCCAGAACGGGATGGAACTGTGTGTACAGCGCACCGGTATGGAAGAGCGGCGTCGCCAGCAGGGCCGCGTCGGCGCCGGTCATCCCGAACACGTCAACCGCGTTCCGGGTATTCCACCAGATGCGCCGGTGCGTGCAGATGGCCGCTTTCGGGCGGCCCGTGGTGCCAGAGGTGTAGAAAAGCCCGGCGGTCATTCCGGGATCGAGCGGGGGAGACTGGTAGCCGGTATCCAGGACCAGTCCGGGATCGCCGCCAGCCGCCGGAACGACCGGGATGCTTCCGGCGACTGCGTTCAGGGCCGATTCGAACTCGGGGTCCGTGAAAATGATCCGGGGTTGGGAGTCCCGGAGCGCAAAGGCTACCTCGTCGGGAGCCCACCGGTAGTTGAACGGCACGAACACATGGCCGCCCATCGAGCAGGCGAGATAGCCCGTCAGGAACCCGATGGAGTTGGTTCCAAACCAGGCCACCCGGTCTCCGGGGCGGAGGCCGTCAGTGTGCAGCCGGCTGGCGAGAGAGCGAACCCGGCCGTTCCATTCCTGCCAGGTGACAGAGGCGCCGCCCTTCGCGGCGTCCACGAGGGCGGTCTTTCCCGGCGTCCGGCCAGCGTGAAAGCCAAGCCAGTCGTGAAGGTAAAAGGTATCGGGGGGCATTGGCATGGTGAATGACTAGGGGCCGTCACGGGCAGGCCGAAGTCAAGGCCCGGTCCATCGGCAGACGGATTGGTAACAGAAAATCGTCACATCGTTTGTCTGATTGACCGCACAAAACAGAATGGGTTAAAACTTCGGCAACTAAAGAAATGCTATTCCTCTTTTATCAGGAGGAGGCAACCACCACTTAAAGGAGTCCCGCCCTATGAAGAAAACCCATCTGTGCATGTCCCTTGCATTCGCCGCGCTCACGCTCTCGCTGACTGGCACCCCGGCCGAAGCTGCCAAGTACGGCATGGCGGGCTGTGGTCTCGGTTCGATCATCTTCGCGTCAGGGCAGGATGCGGACAAGGCGATTAACGACCAGCGCGTCAAACAGGTTCTGGCAGCCACCACCAACGGAACATTTGGTACCCAGACATTTGGTATCACAACGGGCACATCAAACTGCACCTCTGGCGGCACCGCCCGGAACGAAGAGGCCGAGCAGATGATGTTTGCCGAGGCGAACTTCAAGCAGATCGCCCGCGATATGGCCAATGGCGGCGGCGAATATGTGACCGCTTTCTCGGCGCTTCTGGGTTGCAGTGGCAGCCAGGATTTCGCATCTGTCGCGCAAAAGCAGTATGAGACGATCTTCCCGGCGGCCGGAACCACTCCTGCCGGCATGCTGATGACCGTCAAGGCCACGGTCGCATCGGATCCCGGCCTTGCCCAGACGTGCACCCGGATCTGATCCAGCCACTTCCTGAGCGATTGACAAGGACTGCCGCCCCCGTCAAAAGGGGCGGCGGTTCGTTTTTATATGTGACCGTTCTGTACATTCTTCTTGGTTTTTCCACCTTTCCACATCTGGCTCGCGCAGGGGCTGATGAGGAAGGTGCAACTCCTCCAGACCCGTATCTTCAGGAACTGATCGGAAAATCCCGCGAGAAAAAACTCGCCCGGGACCGGTTCTGGCTGCTGCTGCTTCACTACCGGGGTTCCCGGAGCGAGGCGGACGGGCGCGGATTTTTCTTCGCGGATGACGGCCACCGGAACCCCGAAGCGGAGATGGAGGCGACGCTCACCCGTTTTTTCGATCCGCCGCTGGAGGAAACCGAACAGGTCCAGCATCCCCAGTGCATGTTCCCGGCCCGGTTCCGGTGGCTGAAGGAACAGCTTGCGTTCGACCCGGACAAACTTCCGTTCCAGAGCTGCGGCCGCTTCGAGCATTTTCGCGGGCAACTGGATCCGGGGACGGTGACGTTCGTTTTTTCCGCTGCCTATGTGAACAACCCCGCGTCCATGTACGGCCATACATTCCTGCGGATTGACCGGAAAGGAACGAAGGCCGCTCACGATCTTCTCTCCTATATTGTCAATTTCGCCGCCAACGATGAGGGGGCGGGCGGTCCGGCCTATCCGATACTTGGGCTGTTCGGCGGGTTCCAGGGAAACTTTTCGACCATTCCCTACTATCTGATGGTCCAGGTGTATTCGAACCTGGAGAGCCGGGACCTCTGGGAATACCGGCTGTCCCTGACGGAAGCGGAAATTGAGTGGATGGTCCTGCACATGTGGGAACTGGGAAATACCCACTTCGACTACTGGTTCCTGGACGAGAACTGTTCCTATCACATCCTGTCGCTGCTCGAGGTTGCCCGGCCGGGTCTTCATTTGCGCGAGGAGTTCAATCTCTGGGTGATACCCACCGATACGGTGAGCCTGGTTACCTCGGTGCCGGGGCTGGTGACTGAAACCCACTATCGTCCGGCCATCGTGAAACGGATGCTGGCCCGGCGCGATCTGCTCACGGGCAGCGAACGGAAGATCGCCACCCGGATTGTGGAGGACCGGGGGCCGGACCGGTTTCGGGGTTATGACGATCTGCCGCCGGAACGCCAGGTCCGGGTGCTGGATGCTGCCGGCCTGTATTTCCAGGTTCACCGGGCAAGCGGAGAGACACCGGACGCACGGGATGAGGCCGAGCGGGCGATGCTGTTAAGGCGCACACGGATCGGCCTTCCTCCACCTGAGGTGGAGATTGAGCGGCCTTCACCGCCGGAATCAGGTCACGGATCTTCACGGATTGGCATATGGGGCGGGGCAAACCGCAGACAGTCGTTCGAGGAGTTCCACTACCGGCTGGCAATCCAGGATCTGCTGGGCCGGGAGGACGGGTTCCCTCCCCACAGCCTGCTGGAAGTCGTCAACGTCCGGACCCGCTTCGAGAACGAAACGCAGCGCTTCCTTCTTGAACAGGCCGATCTGCTCAGGATCACGTCCATCTATCCATATGATCCGTGGAGTTTCAGGATCTCATGGAAGGCGCATACGGGCGCAGTGCTTCCGCGTGAGAAACGGTGCCCCAGATGGCGTTGCCTGTCCTACTATGGCAACGCGGGGGCGGGGCTGGCCGCATCAACCGCGTTGTGGAGGCGCGAGGTTTATTACGTCTTTGTCGAAGCCGAGGGCGCCGGGGGCGGCGTCTTTGACAGCCAGTTCCGGGTAGGGCCGTCCGTATCGGGCGGCCTCCTGTTCGACGTGGCCCGCTGGTCACGGTTACAGGCCGAGGGACGCTATCTCGTCCCGGTGCTCGGAGACCGGCAGCGGGTCTGGCAGGCGTCGGTGTTCTGGGCTGTTCATTTCCTGAGGAACGGCGAGTTTCGCGCTGGTGCGCAAACAGGCACCGCCCCCGACGAGGTGAGCGGCGGGCTTTACTGGCATTTCTAGCTAGCTGTTCAGGAACCCGGTCTGGCAGGTGCCGCCCTGGTTATTCGGCTGGCCGTCGGAGTTCTTCACCGGCAGAAACGGGGTGGCCGCCGGGTCACAGGCGACCGCCACTGCCTCGATGTACTCCTCATGGACGACCTTCGGCGCCTCATAGGGACGGCGCGGCGCCTGGCTCTGAACGGACTGGATATCGGACTTGCGGCTGTTTCCGGTGCTCATCTGCGTGTTCCTCGCGGCAGTGACCAAGTATCTCCGGTTTCCCGGCCCCGCGCAAACGGCTGTCCCGCGCCCGGTTGCCGGGTCAGTCCAGCCCCAGCTTGCGGGCGATGATGACCTTCATGACTTCATTGGTGCCGGCGAAGATCGACTGGACGCGGGCGTCCGTGTACATGCGGGCAATGGGGTATTCGGTCATGTAGCCGTAGCCGCCGTGGAGCTGGAGGCACTTGTCCACCACCTGCTTGAGCTGGTCCGTGACCCAGTATTTGGCCATCGAGACCTCCTTGACGACATCCTTGCCGGCAATGTGCGCGGCGATCAGGCGGTCCACGAAAGCCTGGGCGACTTCGGCGGCAGTGGCGCACTCGGCGATCTGGAACTGAGTGTTCTGCATCTTGGCCAGCGGCTGTCCGAAGATTTCGCGCTCCTGCACATAGCGGATCGTGTGCTCGACAGCCGACTGCATGGAAGCCGCGCCGCGCACGGCGACGACGAGCCGTTCCTGCTGGAGCTTGGTCATGAGCTGGTAGAAGCCCTGGTTTTCCCCGCCCAGCAGGTAGCGGCGCGGCACGCGGACCTCCTCGAAAAACAGTTCCGACGTATCGTTTGCCTTGAGGCCGATCTTCTTCAGGTTCCGGCCGCGGCGGAAACCGGGCAGCGCCGTATCAACGAGGAAAAGCGATATCCCCTTGTGCGGCGGCTGGGCATCCGGGTCGGTGCGGGCGGCCACCACTACCCAGTCGCAGAGCTGGCCGTTGGTAATGAAGGTCTTCTGGCCGGTGATAACGTAGTCATCGCCGTCCTTGCGGGCGCTGGTCCGGATACCGGCGAGATTGGACCCGTAGCCCGGCTCGGTCATAGCGACCGCCAAGATCTTGTCGCCCGTGAGAAGCTGCGGGAGCAGTTCCTTCTTCAGTTCCGGCTTCAGCCAGTCAGCGAGATAGGGCGCCACCACGTCGTTATGCAGCGAGATGCCGAACCCGGTCACGTTGGCGCGGCCCACCTCCTCGATCAGCACAACCGAATAGAGCCAGTCGGCCCCTGTGCCGCCGTAATCTTCGGGCATCCACGGCACCAGGTAGCCCTGCTCGCCCGCCTTCTTCCAGACGTCGCGGGCGACCATGCCCTCATCCTCGAAAGCCTCGTACCGGGGGGCAACCTCCTTTTCGAGAAACTTCCGGAAGTTCTGGCGGAACAGGTCGTGTTCGGGGCTGAAAAGGGTTCTTTCCATGATGCGGATCCTTCTGGGGAGAGTTTCGGGCTCAGGTGCCGTAGGTGTCGATGAGATATTGCCGGATCGCCTGGGGATCGGGGCCGAGGGACGCGCCGGTATTGGAATCGATGAGCCAGGGGATCAGTTCCTGTCCCGTCCGCTTCACGAACTCCTCCCGGCTCGGACTTCCCTTGCCGATATTGTGCAGCAGATAGGGTGTCTCCAGTTCGCACAGTGTTTCGCGGACGATGCGGCTCAAGGGGCTGGCCTCGAACCCGTACATTTCGAGCGGCTTTTCCGGCTGGCGCGACGGTCTTGCCCGGTGGCCGTGGGCTGCACGGGACGACGAGGCGATGAACGATGTCACGTTCGCCAGCGAATCGATGGCGAGCAGGGGTCCCGCTGCACGTCCGCCGTAGGTCTTGAACAGGTAGCCGACGATATCGGCCGATTCGTAAAGCTGCACGCCCGTGTTCGGGTCCACAAGGAACGGGTACATCTCCTTGCCGCCGAGCTGCTTCACGCGGGGGCGGTAGATTTTCCCGCCCTTGGGGCAGGGGTAGATCATGACTTCGAGATCCAGTTCGGTGAGGGCTTCGCGTACCTTGCGGCAGAACGGACAAGCCTCGAATTCGTACAGCTCCAGCGGCCGGCCCGGACGGCGGGCGGGCTGCTCGGCCACGATCCCCGCGCCAAGACGTGCGGCCGTCGCAAGGGCTGAGGTGGCGAAGTCGAAAATCCGGCTCAAGGGGGTGGAAGCTCCTGAAGGGGCCCCAGGCGGCAGGACGCCACCTTATCAGGGCCCTTTGATGACCATGAACCGGACCTCTTTCCAAGGCAAGAGAGATTTTGGAAGGGAAAGGAACACCCGTAAATTTAACTTGTAAAACAACTGCACTTTTGCTTAGTTAGTTGGCGAGGACGTGGCACGTGTCCGGACTCTGGAGGCTTTGACATGGCGACAATCACTCACAACCTGTTCTGGGGTGCCGGAGAGGGAGACTTCCGGCTGAACGTGACCAAAGGGTGCTGGCCCACTGATGCCGATGGGGCGGTTTTTATCGTCGGTCCCGACAAGCGGCGGCCAGGTGGGCACTGGTTCAACGAACACGGGATGATCTGCAAGATCCACTGCGCGCCGGATTCCGGCGGCAGGGTGCGTGTCCAGTTCCGGCTGGTGGAGACGCCGGTCAAGAAACTGCGTGACCGGCTTCCCTGGCTGTTCAGGAAAGTGTTCGTCATGGAGGCGTCCCCCTTTGGCGTCACGAACCTCGCCAACACGAACGTGCAGCCGATGAATGACCGTCTGTTTCTCGGCTACGATGTCGGCCGCCCGGTGGAGATTGACCCCGAGACACTCGACTACGTGACAGCGGTTGGCGACAACACCGAGTGGGTTCACAGCCTGCCGGGGCTTATCGAGCCGATGACCTCCGTCGCGGCGCATCCGGCGCCTGCGTATGACGAAAATGCGCTCTATTTCGTGAACTATCTCCAGATCCCGCTGCCGGGCATCGAAACGGGCACCTGGGTGGCCCGGTGGGCACTGGACGGTCCTGTTGAACGGTGGAAGCTAGACGGTATCGGAAAGTTCGACAGCATTCACGATATCAAGGCGACGAAGGACTACCTTGTCATCACTGACCTTCCGTTCGCCACCGAGCCGGCGGTGGTCATGGGCGGCCCGCGCAAGCGGCCCAACCAGGACTTCACGCGGCTGTGGATCGTGAGCAAGAAGGACTTGAAGCAAACGCCCGCTGGCGGGAGCGTGCCGTTCCGCGAACTGAAAATCCCCATGAGCACCGGTCATATCGCCATCGACTATGACAATCCCGGAGGCGAGATCACCGTCTACCTGCAGCATATCGGGACGGCGGACCTCGCCATCACCTGCAACCCGAACGAACGGAACCGGGACGGGGAGATGTTCGATCCCAACCACGACGGCCTGATCGCACTCGATTCGCAGCCATCGGTGGTGGGCAGGTACCGGATCGCAGCCGCGACGGGAGAACTGAAGGAGACGAAACTGGCATATGACAGGGACCAGTTCTGGGGCGGAATCCTCTGGACACAGAATGTCTACACCGACAGCTCCCAGCGGAAGGCCAGAAACCTCTTTTACGGCAGTATGGGGTTCGATCCGGAGCTGATGGCCGAAACCACCTGGCGTCTTTACAAGGACTACCAGCACGCCATTGTCCCCATGGACCGGCTGCCTGAGAAATACATCCCCGGTGCGCTGGCACGCGTGGACCTGGAGCAGATGGAGTATTCCGACGTGTACCGGTACGAGGACGGAATGTTCCCGCATCCTCCTACTTTTGTACCCCGCAGGAACTGCCAGCATGACCTCGACGGCTACGTGGTCGTGGTGGTTCACAAGAAGGCCCCGAAGGAAATCCACATCTTCGACGCGGCGAATCTCGTGCAGGGTCCCGTTGCCGTCGCCAGTGCGCCCGACTTCAACCCGCCCTTCATGCTCCATTCCTGCTGGATGGCTCCCCGGAAGGGCCCCCGGCCATCGCAATACCGGGTGGACCCGGTGAAGGAAGTCTGGGGTGCGGTGCGCGATGTGCCGGGCCGTGTATCGGCTTTTGCCCGTATGGCCGGGCTCATGGTCAGGAAGCCGAAGCGTGCCGAGCGGAGCGCGTAGCTATCTGGCCTGAACGAGCTTCGCCTTCACGATGTCGAGTTCCCGGGCTTCATTCTGGTCGATGATCCGGAACCTGAGATCGTCACCAGGGTTCATGGCCGGTTCCAGGGTTCCGGCGGGAAGTTCCCGCTCGAGGCGTATCCATTCGGGGCCATTTGTCCAGACGCGATTCATGGCCCAGCGGGCGACAGTGACGCCGGAACGGACGAGTTCCGCCTCGATCCGGTCGTGGGGTTCCGCACCCGCATGGACCAGCAGCCAGACCGTGTGGGGGAGCCCGTTCAGCGGGCGGTTCATGGCAAGCGTGGCCGCCCCGCGCACATGCCAGACGGGATATCCGTCCCGGACGCTCACATAGGCATAGTCGCTCTCGTCGCGGCTGCCGGCTGGCCGCGGCTGCCGGACACGCACGAAATCTCCTGCCAGCAGGGGAATCCCGGAGGCCTGCTCCACCTGCTCGCCGATGGGTTTGGGCGAGGCCGCCCCTTCGGGGCCTACGATGGCGGCCGACGAAACGGGGGCAATGGGCGCCGCAGCGGCTGTCTGTCCGGCTGGGGCCCCGCCAGTCTCGACATAGCCATCGGCACCGAGTTTGGCCGTGTCGATGAAGACGGCAAGGATTCCCTCGGACATCTCCTCGACAATGAACGGCTCGCACTGGGACGGGATGTTGAGCTGGCCGAGTTTCCAGCGGCCCTTCTGCTGCCTGGCAGTCTTCTCCGGCAAGGTCAGTGGCGGGGCGTCCTGGTGCGGATCGGTAAACCGCCGGCTGGCACAGTTCACCTTTGAGGCGACCACCGAACACTGGACCCGCTTGTCGGCGAGCGGCTGGCAGCTTTCGATGCGGGAAACTCCCAGTTCCTGCGCGGCGGCGCCGGAACCCGAGGCCAGTATGGCAGCAAGAACAAGCAGGGGGGCCGGCCCGGACAGCCGGAAAATGGTGGCACGTCGCATCTGGTTGTTACTCCGTCAGGTGAGAAGTCTTTCAATATAGTTTAACGCGGCCAGCTGCCGCACGCCATACCAGCAGAAATACGATCCGTCAGCGAGGTGGACCTGCAGCCGGCGGGCCGCCGGATACTGGCTCTTCATCAGCCAGTCGGCTCGGTGCTCGGGGCGGAACTCATACGGCTCATCCGGCAGCACGATCACCTGCGGCAGCGCCTTTTCGAGTTCGGCCTCGGTGATCTCCGGGTAACGGTCCCGCTTGGGCGCGAACGGGTTGGCGAAGCCGAACAGCGTGATGACATCGTGGATGTAGGTGTCACCGCTGATGGTCATCAGGGGCCGGTTCCAGACGGGATAAAAGAGCCTCAATCCCCGGCCGGGCCTCTCGGCGCGGATTTTCTCGGCCCTTGTCTCAGCCGCCGTGGCGATGGCATCGGCTTCCCTGACCCGGCCCAGAATGCGCCCGATCTGGCGGAGCAGGGTGAGCCCTTCGGTGAAAGTCCGGGGGCCGGTGGCGAAGACGGGCAGGCCGGCCGAGCGGAGTTTTTCGTAATCCTCCATGCGGTTTTCTTCTTCATTGACGAGAACGAGATCGGGCTGGAGGGCGGCGATCTTCCGGATATCGGGATCCTTGGTGCCGCCCACGGTGGCGATCCGTTCACGAAGCCCTGCCGGGTGCTTGCAGAACCTGGTCACGCCGATGAGCGCATCCACCCCGGCGAGTTCGGCCACGGTCTCGCTCAGGCTGGGCACCAGAGAGATGATCCGGCGCGGCGGCTCCACGAAATCGTGCCGGACCTCCCGGTTGTCGATGACTGTTTCCATCGGGAAATGAGCCTACCTGCCCCGGCCGGTTCCGTGCTACTCATGTCTCCATGTCATTACCCATCCGTATCGGCATCGTCACCATCTCCGACCGCGCCTCGACGGGCGTATATGAAGACCTCTCCGGCCCCGCCATCAGGGACACCCTGAAGGCCTATCTCAAAAGTCCGTGGGAGGAGGTTTACCGCCTCATTCCGGACGAGCAGCCGGTGATCGAAAAGACACTTATCGAGCTGGCGGACCGGGAAAAGTGCAGCCTCGTTCTCACGACGGGCGGCACGGGCCCGGCGAAACGCGATGTGACGCCCGAGGCGACGGAGAATATTTGCGACAAGATTCTGGATGGTTTTGGCGAGCAGATGCGGGCGGTGTCGCTCAGGTTTGTCCCGACGGCGATACTGTCGCGCCAGATCGCCGGGACACGCGGATCGACGCTCATCATCAACCTGCCGGGAAAGCCCAAGTCGATCCGTGAATGCCTCGATGCCGTTTTCCCCGCCGTTCCCTACTGTATTGATCTTGTTGACGGTCCCCGGCTCGAAACCGACGACACCGTCATCAAGGCATTCCGGCCCAAGGGGGCGTGAACTTGCGGCCGCACCGTCTGGCCTTCATCCTGCCGGGCGGTTACATATTTCCGGTCTGAACTGGACCTGTATCCCAAGGAGGACCGCCTGCATGGACGGCCTGATGATGAACTACCCGCTGACGCTTCCTTTCATGCTGGAGCGGGCCGGAAAGCTTTTCCCGAAAACGGAGATCGTGACGCGTTTGCCCGACAAGTCGATCCACCGGACGACGTACGGCGAGTTCTACCGCCGGACGAAAAAACTCGCATCGGCGCTCACGAAAGCGGGCATGAAACGCGGGGACCGCGTGGCGACGCTTTCCTGGAACCACTGGCGGCATCTGGAGTGCTACTTCGGCATTCCGGCGGCAGGCGGCGTCTTGCATACCCTGAACCTGCGGCTCTTTGCGGACGACCTCGCCTATATCGCCAACCACGCCGAAGACCGTTTCCTGATCGTCGATGACGTGCTGCTCCCGCTCTACGACCAGTTCAAGGACCGGGTGAAGTTTGAAAAAGTGATCGTTGTTCCGTTCAAGGGGCCGGTTCCGGCCGGAATGGAGGACTACGAGAAGTTTATTGACAGCGGCAGCGAGGATTTCAGGTATCCCGACATCGACGAGAACGAGGCGATGGGTATCTGCTACACGAGCGGTACCACGGGTAACCCGAAAGGCGTCCTCTATTCTCACCGGGCCATCGCGCTGCATTCGCTCGTCTCGGCGCTGCCGGACGTTCATGGCCTTTCCCAGCACGATACGGTGATGCCGGTGGTGCCCATGTTCCATGCGAATGCCTGGGGGCTGCCGTTCATCTGCGTGATGGTGGGGGCGCGTCAGGTGTTTCCAGGGCCGCACCTGGATGCGGCAAACCTGCTGGATTTTTTTGCGGGCGAGCGCGTCACCTTCAGCGCCGGGGTCCCGACCATCTGGCTTGGCATCCTGGAGGCGCTCGAAAAGGAGCCGTCCCGCTGGAAGTTCCAGTCCGAGGTCCGGATGGCGGTGGGCGGATCGGCCGTTCCCGAGGCCCTGATGCGCAAGCTCGACCGGTTTGGCATGAGAATTATTCACTTGTGGGGAATGACCGAGCTGTCGCCGCTCGGCACCTGCAGTCAGCTGAAAGCGTCGCAGGCGGGCTGCACCGAGGACGAGAAGTATGCCATCCGCGCGAAACAGGGGCTTCCGGTGCCATTGGTCGATACCCGTATCGTGAACGAGAAGGGCGAGGCTCCGTGGGACGGGGAGACGATGGGCGAACTTCAGGTTCGTGGGCCGTACGTGGCGTCGAGCTACTACCGGCTTGAGAATTCTGACGACAAGTTCACCGCCGACGGCTGGTTCCGGACCGGAGACGTGGCGACAATCGACCCCGAAGGGTTCGTCAAGCTCACCGACCGAACGAAAGACCTCATCAAGTCGGGTGGCGAGTGGATCAGTTCGGTGGATCTGGAGAACGCCATCATGGGCCACCCGGCGGTGAAGGAGGCGGCGGTGATCGCCATCCAGCATCCCAAGTGGGACGAGCGGCCGCTGGCCGTCGTCGTGCTGAAGGATGGCCAGAAGGCGACTGCTGACGACATCAGGCAGTATCTGGCATCGCGGTTCGCCAAGTGGTGGCTTCCTGACGCGGTGGAGTTCGCTGACGCGATTCCACGCACCTCCACGGGCAAGTTCCTGAAGACCGCCCTCAGGGACCGGTACAAGGACTGGAAGTGGCAGTGAGGGCTACCACTCGACCTGCAGGTCCAGTTCCTCGTTGAACAGATGGAACATGAGCCGGCCGCGGCCAGGACGGGCCGGGACGCGGGCATACAGGAACGCTCCGTCCCGTGAGCGGGCCACCGGAAGCGAACGTCCGCGGGAGTCATAGAGCAGGGCTAGGCCGATCTTCGAGACGTCGATGGAGGGCTGTTCCGGCGTCGAGACATAGAATTTCACGAGGTCGTCCTTCCTCACCACTTCGATCAGGTAGTCGGCGTTTGTGTAAACCCTGCCGCCGTGCCGGGCGTAGTAGTCCCGTGGCGGGTCGATGCGGATAACGGCGTCGGCCGCCCCTTCCGCTGGGCAGTCGCGGAACAGGAGATGCCCGGTGACGCCGCGGATCACCGCTTCCCTGAGTTCCGTCGCATGAAAGGCGCCGGGTTCATCTCCTGAGCGGGCGAACCAGAACTCTTCCCAGCGTTCGCTGGTCCCCCGCCGGATCACGAGCCCCCGGCAGCGTTCGGGCAAGGTCTCCACCGGGTTTCCGAACCCGTCCTGTAAATAGATGCTCTGCCGGGCTTCGGTGAGGACAATTTCAGCCTTGAGCGTGCCGGCGGGAAAAAGAAATCCGCCGTGCAGCGTCTGGAGTTGCGCCGGTTCCGGGTCGAAATCCATGGCGTCGAACGGCATTGCCTTCGGGGCGCAGGCCGGGAGCAAAAGGATCAATATGGCCGCGAATCCGCCAGTCGTTTTCATCCGGATTCCTTCATCTAAAGTGCGCCCTGGAACGGCTGTACTCCGGATCCTGTCCCCCTTGCGGGGCGGTGGTCATCCATCTGGGAACGCCGTTGCCGGCGCCCTCAAGCGATCTACCCGTGCGCTTCGGCGGGGACTCTCGCCTACCAGCGCGCACCTATTTGATCTTGCTCCGGACGGGGTTTGCCACGGTCCGGGTCGCCCCGGTGCCGGGTGCGCTCTTACCGCACCGTTTCACCCTTGCCTGATCCCCTTGCGGGGCCATCGGCGGACTGTTCTCTGTTGCACTTTCCGTAGCCTTTCGGCTCCCGGCCGTTAGCCGGCGTCCGGTCCCACGGAGTCCGGAAGTTCCTCGGCAGGCGGCCGGCAGCAAGCTGCCAACCCCTGACGCGACCACCCGCCGTTCCAGGGCGCAAGGGACATTGTAACCACGATCGGGGGGCGGGGCGAACAGAGAGGGCTCTGTGCTATATACCGGCACATGAGCGGTCCCAAACGCCCGGCCCGGCCCGTCAAGCTCCATCCGCAGCGTGAAGCGGACCGGAAGTTCATGGCCCGTGCGCTGGAACTGGCAGCCCGGGGCAAGGGGAAGACTTCGCCGAACCCCATCGTCGGCTCGGTGGTGGTAAAGGGCGGCAAAATCATCGCCGAGGGCTACCACCGGGGTCCGGGCCTGCCGCACGCCGAGGCCGAGGCGCTCGCAAGGGCCGGACGCCGGGCGAAGGGGGCAACGGTCTATGTGACGCTCACCCCCTGCAACCTTGAGGGCCAGGTGCCACCCTGCACGTCGGGACTGATTGCGGCCGGGGTCAAACGGGTGGTCATCGCGTCGGATGATCCGCACCCCAAGGCTGACGGGGCCCTGCAGCGGCTCCGCAGGTCGGGGATTGAAGTAACGACGGGCATCCTGAAGGACGAAGCCGGGCGGCTGAACGAAATCTTCCTCACCTGGGCCGGAACCGGGACGCCATTTACGGTGGTGAAGCTCGCCGCCTCGCTGGACGGGAAGATCGCCACCCGCACGGGCCAGTCGAAATACATCACCGGCAGGGAGTCGCTCCGCCGGGTTCACGAGTGGCGCGACCTTTATGATGCCGTTTGCGTGGGCGTGGGCACTGTGCTGGCCGACGATCCAGAACTGAACGTGCGGTTCACCCGCCGGACCGGCGCCGATCCGGCTGTTGTCATCGTCGATTCGCGCCTCCGGACGCCTCCCACGGCCAGGCTGTTCCGTAACCGCCGGACGAAAAAGATCATCGCCACCACCGGGCGGGGTGGAGCGGCCCGCCGCCGGGTGCTGGAAAAGGCCGGCGCCCGCGTCGTGGAGCTGACTGACCGGAACGGACAGGTGGACCTGCCCCGCCTGTGGCGGTACCTGGGTCTGGAACGGATAACGGGCGTACTGGTCGAAGGCGGTCCCACGCTCGGGTGGAGCCTGATCGAACTGGGACTTGCCGACCGGTTCGCCCTTTTTCTCGCCCCCAGAATCATCGGCGGCGCGCTGGCACCGGGCGTGCTCGGCGGTTCCGGCGTGGAAAAACTGGCGGGGGCGATACCGGTCCGCGATCTGGCGACCGAGCGGCTGGGTAATGATCTCCTCGTTACGGGCGAACTCGACCGCCGCTACCGGGCAAGGTAGGTTCAAGCCATGTTCACCGGCCTCATCATTGACCGTGGGAAGATAACCGGCCGCCGGGCGCTGCCGGGGGGCGAAACGGCGGGAGTTGTCCTGACGGTCCAGACGAAACTGGATACCGGCGATTTTGAATTGGGTGAGAGCATCGCCGTGAGCGGCACATGCCTCACGGTAACGAAGATTCACAGGGACGGCTTTGAGGCCGATGTCTCCCGCGAATCCCTGAACAAGACGAAACTGGGCAGCGTCGCCGTGGGATCGGAAGTGAATCTCGAACGGGCGCTCCGGGCAGCTGATCGGCTCGGGGGGCATATCGTTCAGGGCCACGTGGATGGCGTCGGCGAACTGCTGTCGGCCGAACCTGTGGGCGAGAGCCACAAGCTCACCTTCCGGGTGCCGGATACCATCGCCCCGTACCTGATACCCAAGGGTTCGGTGGCGGTGGACGGGGTATCGCTGACCGTGAACGAGGTTCAAGGGGCGGAGTTTACCGTCAACATCATTCCGGTCACCTGGTCCGAAACAGCCTTGGGCACGCTCAAAAAGGGCGATCCGGTCAATCTTGAGGCGGACGTGCTGGCCAAATACGTCGAGCGGCTGCTCGCGGTCCGGCTTGGGCCTGCCGTGGCCGGGAAAGCCGGGGGTTCGAAGATTGATCTCAGGTTTCTGGCCGAACACGGATTTTTGGAATAGGGTTACATCCAGCACCCGGGGGGTGGATTCCAGTGTCCCCCGGCGCCTCAAGCGCCCCGCCGCGGAAACCCGCGGAGTTTTCAGGGGCCACCCCATCCACCGGTCGGGACCGGCTGATCCGGCCTGAACTGTTCCCGGGTGCGCGGGAGTTCCCTCTATGCCGTTGAGCCGTGTCGAAGACGCCATGCGCGACCTGCGCGAAGGCAAGATGATCATCATGGTTGATGATGAGGACCGCGAGAACGAGGGCGATCTCGTGATGGCGGCCCAGTTCGCCACCCCCGAGGCTGTGAACTTCATGGCCAAACATGGCCGGGGGCTGATCTGTCTTACCCTGACCGAAGAACGTGCCGGGCACCTGAACCTTCCCCTGATGGTCCGCGAAAACACGTCCCAGTTCGGCACGGCGTTCACTGTTTCCATCGAGGCGCGTACGGGCGTGACGACCGGCATCAGCGCCGCCGACCGGGCGCGTACCATCCATGTGGCGATTGATGACAGTTCTACCGCCAGCGATCTGTCCCGCCCCGGCCATGTATTTCCCCTGATCGCCCGTCCGGGCGGCGTGCTCCAGCGCACGGGACAGACCGAAGGCTCGGTCGATATCTGCCGAATGGCGGGTGTGAAACCCTACGGTGTCATCTGCGAGATCATGAAGGACGACGGCACCATGGCCCGGATGCCGGACCTCGAACGGTTTGCCGCCGAATGGAATCTCAAGATCATCTCGGTTGCCGACATCATCCGGTACCGGCTCTGGAAGGAGCGGCTCGTTCATCGCGTCTCGGAGGGCCGCCTGCCGACCCAGTATGGCGAGTTCAGGATCATCGTCTACCACAATGACGTGGACAGCCATGAACATGTGGCGCTCATCAAGGGCGATGTGACCGACGGCGAGCCGACGCTGGTGCGGGTCCATTCGTCATGCGTCACGGGCGACATCTTCAATTCGCTCCGGTGCGATTGCGGAGAGCAGCTTCACGCTGCCATGCGCATGGTGGAGCGCGCCGGGAAGGGTGTTGTCCTGTACCTCATCCAGGAGGGCCGCGGTATTGGGCTGGCGAACAAGATCAAGGCCTACAACCTCCAGGACGGCGGCATGGACACGGTGGAAGCCAATATCGCTCTCGGGTTCAAGCCGGATCTGAGGGATTTCGGCATTGGCGCGCAGATTCTCGTGGACCTGGGGCTGAAGAAGCTCCGCCTCATGACCAACAATCCCAAGAAGATCGTCGGGCTCGAAGCCTATGGGATGGAAGTGGTTGACCGTGTTCCCATCGAGATCGAGCCCAGCCAGGAAAACCTGCGTTACCTGAAGACCAAGCGCGACAAGCTCGGCCACCTGCTCCGGATCATGCCGGACGGGGAGTAGGGGCGGCGCTTGCACGTCCCGCTGCCGGCCGTTCATGAATCCGCGATGAGCGATCCAGCCAACGAAGTTCCAGAGGAAACGCCCGAAGAACGGGAGCGCCGGGTCCGGATCATCGGCATCCTGGCGGGCCTGATCGCCGTCTGGCTGGCCGTGCTGTCAGTGGGTTTTGTCATCTGGCGGGCCCGCGAGCACCGCGAAGCGCTTCCCGTCCAGATAGAGCACGGGACCAGCGACAGCAGCCCGGCTGACGGTGCCGTGGAACCCGCATCTCCGTGACCAGCTCTCGCGCTGAACGGATCGCCCTTGTCGCCCTGACGGTGCTGGCGCTGGTTCTTTCAGGCTGGAGCCCGTTTGACCGGCTCACCTGGTTCCTGGAAGTGCTGCCCGTCTTGATCGGACTCCCGCTGGCTATTCTGACCTTCGACCGGTTCCCGCTGACGCCGCTGCTCTACCGGCTCCTGTTCTTTCACTCGCTGGGGCTGATCCTGGGCGGACATTACACCTACGCACGGGTTCCGGCAGGCGACTGGATGCGCGATGTCTTCTCCCTGAGTCGTAATCCCTATGATCGGTTCGGCCACTTCGTGCAGGGGTTTGTTCCGGCGATCCTGGCGAGGGAACTGCTGCTGCGCCTGACGCCGCTGAAACCCGGCAAGTGGCTGTTCTTTATCGTAGTGAGCTTCTGTCTTGCCTTCAGTGCCGTCTATGAACTGATGGAGTGGCTTGCCGCCGTGATTATCGGGCAGGGCGCCAACGAATTCCTGGGGATGCAGGGCGACGAGTGGGATACCCAGTGGGACATGTTCCTCGCGTTGGTGGGGGCGGCGCTGTCCCTGCTTCTCCTCAGCGGTGTTCACGGCCGCCAGCTTGAGCGCATCGTTTCAGGCGGTTCCCGGAACGATTCCAGCTCCGGCAGCAACTGAATAAACTCCCGGATGCGCCGGTCCCGTTCGGAACGGACTTTCCGCAGGGCGGCCTTTGCGCCGGATTTCAGGGGCGCCGGTGCGGCCCCACTGTAACTGGCGATCCGTTTCTCCAGCACACAGATATCCTGCACGGCGCCCATGGCCGCCTGAAACCGGCGCATCGAGCCGATCTGCTGACGGCTGACGCCGGGCGGCACACTGGCCATGAACTCTCGCATGTAACGGAACTTCTTGAACGGCACACGGAGTCGGTGAATGGTCACGGGCTCGTCTGCGTCTACCAGTGCGGCCAGCCGGACAACCTTCTGGAACTCCCGCCTGGAAATCCGGCCGAGCGAGATGGCGAGCGCCGTCGAAGTCTCGTCCCGGGTGCCTGCCTTTTGGGTCAGGCTGCGAATCTGCCTGACGGCGCGGCGGATAGACTTTGGTGTCCCGGCCTTCCGGGCCGGGACTCGTTTCTTGGAAAGTTTTTTCTCTTCGGACCGGAGCTCTTTTACGAGCGGTTCCAGAGGGGCGTTGACAGAAAGAACCGACGGCAGAAGCCGGAGCTGGACCTGGGCATCCCGGAGTGGGCCGAGGCTTCCCATATCCTCCTTGGCACGTTTACGGGCCTTTTTGACCATATCCGCCCCGTCATCGCCGAGAAGCGGTCCGTAGAGATCGAACATGGCGAGAAGCCGGCGAGTGGCGACCCGGAGATCGTGGATGGACCGCTCGCTGCCCTTGCGGCGATAGCGACTGCGGCACCGCTCGTAACAGTCCCACGTCCGGTTTATGGACCGGAGAAGATGGTTGGAAGGGCTGGCTGCGTGCTTGCTCACAGATGGCTCATCCCCGCAAAACTTGTATTCCGGGGGCGGATTTGGCTAGTGGGGCCGCCGTGATTAGTGCCGACAACATCACGCTCCGGTTTGGAGCCAGAACGCTGTTCGAGGACGTTACCACCGAGTTCACACCGGGCAACTGTTATGGGGTGATTGGGGCCAATGGAGCGGGAAAGTCCACGTTCCTGAAGATACTGTCCGGGGAGATCGATCCCGACACGGGCAAGGTCCACACTGCCAAGGGGTCGCGGGTCAGCTTCCTCCGCCAGAACCAGTTCGAGTTTGACGACTTTACGGTCATCAATACCGTGATCCGCGGCCATGAAAAGCTGTATGGCATCATGACCGAGCGGGACGCGCTGTATGCCAAGCCCGACTTCTCCGATGCCGACGGCATGCGGACGGCCGATCTTGAGGCACAGTTTACCGAGATTGGCGGGTGGGAAGCGGTGAGCGAAGCCGCATCGCTCCTCAGCAACCTGGGGATTCCCGAACCCCTGCACGAGATGAAGATGCGTGATCTGGACGGGGCCCTCAAGGTCCGGGTGCTGCTGGCACAGGCGCTGTTCGGAAATCCCGACGTGCTCCTGATGGATGAGCCCACGAACGGCCTGGATCCCGATTCGATCCTCTGGCTCGAGGAGTTTCTGTACAACTTCCAGAACACGGTGATTGTCGTTTCGCATGACCGACATTTTCTGGACCGGGTTTGCACCCATATTCTCGATATCGATTACCAGAAGATCCGGCTCTACACGGGCAACTATTCGTTCTGGTACCAGGCATCGCAGCTGGCGCTCCGCCAGACGCAGGACCAGAACAAGCAGAAGGAAGAGAAGATCAAGGAACTCAAGGAGTTTATCGCCCGGTTCAGCGCCAATGCTTCCAAGGCCCGTCAGGCGACGAGCCGCAAGCGGCTGCTGGACAAGATCTCGCTGGATGAGATCAAGCCTTCATCCCGGCGCTATCCGTCTATCCTGTTCAAGGCCGAGCGCGAATCAGGCCGCTCCATTCTATCCGTTGCGGGGCTGACCAAGGCCGTGGAAGACCAGAAAGTGCTGGAAAACTTCTCCCTTTCCGTGCAGCGGGGCGAGAAGATCGCCTTTGTGGGTAAGAGCAGCCTGCCTGCCACCGTTCTGTTCCAGATTCTCGAAGGGACGCTTCAGCCCGACAGCGGAACGGTTGAATGGGGCTCTACTGCTGTGCCGTCGTTCTTCCCCCGTGACAATGGGCCCTATTTTGAAACCGATCTGAACCTTATCGAATGGCTCCGGCAGTATTCCAAGGAACAGACCGAAGGGTATATCCGGGGATTTCTCGGGCGGATGCTGTTTTCCGGTGACGAGGCGAAGAAAAATGCGCGGGTGCTGTCGGGCGGCGAGCGCGTGCGCTGCATGCTTTCCAAGATGATGGTCCACGGCGGCAACGTGCTGGTGATGGACGAGCCGACGAATCACCTGGACCTGGAAGCGATAACGGCGCTGAACGACGCACTCGTTGACTTCAGCGGTACGGTCCTTTTTTCATCCCGGGATCACCAGTTCATCCAGACTGTCGCCAACCGGATCGTCGAGATCGCCCCGAAGGGCGTCCTTGACGTGAACATGCCGTTCGACGCCTACCTGGAGGATTCCAGGGTCAGGGAGCAGCGCCAGCTCCTCTACGCGGCGTAGATACCGGAAGTTCCCGCTATCAGGGCAATCGGCTGGCATTCCGGCTGCCGCGTGGGTATCCCCTGACGGATGTCGTTTTTTGCCGTCACCCGGACGCTCTGGCTCATCGCTCATGTTTATGTGGGATGGCGTCTTTTGCACCGGTCCCGGCTTGCCCGGCCGTGGAACATCGTCGCGGGTGTTTTGCTGGGTTCGCTGCTGATGCTCGGTCCTGCGGCGATGGCCTTGGGCCGCGTGCCGGAAAAGCCGGACTGGATGGGACTGGTGCAATGGGCCGGGTATCTCTATGTCGGCTTCTTCCTGATGCTGCTGCCGGCGGTGATCCTGGCTGATTTCGGCTGGGGAGTGGCCGCTGCCATACGGAAACTGCGGGACCAGGGCGTGCCGGAGGAGTCCGGGCCGCCGGAACTGCCATCCCGCAGGCTTGCCCTGGTCCGGTCAGTGAACGTCGGCGTGATTGCCGCATCGGCCATTGTGACGGGCTCAGGGTTTCATGCCGCCCGCCGCCGCCCGGACGTGGTGGAAGTGGACATCCCGCTTCCGGGCCTGCATGAGGACCTCGACGGTTTCCGGATCGTGCTGCTGACCGATATCCATGTGGGTCCGACGATCCGGGCCCCCTTCACGGAAACGGTTGCCGAAGTAACCGACTCGCTGAAGCCGGACCTCGTGGCCAATACCGGTGATCTGATCGATGGCCATGTGAACCAGCTGAGGGACCACGTGGCTCCGCTCGGCAGGATCACCGCGCGGCACGGGCTCTACTACGTGACCGGCAATCATGAATATTACTGGGACGCGCCGGGCTGGGTACGTGAAATGGAGCGGATCGGTTATGACCCGCTCATCAACGAGCACCGGGTAATCGTGCATGGGCGTGCAAAGCTCACCGTGGCCGGTGCCACCGATCATAGTGCGAGCCACCGTTATCCGCCCCATCTCACCGATCCGGCAAAGGCTCTTGAGGGGGCTCCGGAAGACAGCTTCAAGTTGATGCTTGCCCACCAGCCCCGGAGCGCGTTCGCCGCCGCCGGGGCTGGCGCCCAGCTTCAGCTCTCCGGGCATACCCACGGCGGTCAGTTCATCCCCTGGACGTTCCTGATCACTCTTTTCCAGCCGGTGGGTGCGGGGCTGCACCGGATTGATGGCATGCCGATCTATGTGAGCCGGGGGACCGGATACTGGGGACCGCCGAATCGCGCCGGGAGCCCGAGCGAGATCACGCTCATTACGCTGCGAAAGACATGAGCCTTCTCAGTTGATCGACATAGGTTCGGCGAGGGTGAATGGGGCGATCTGGGCGTCGAACTGCTCTCCCGCCTTCGTTACCATCTGGTAGGTGCCGTGCATGGAGCCGAAGGGCGTTTCCAGCGGGCAGCCAGAAGTGTAGGTAAACGACTCGCCGGGTTTCAGGACCGGCTGCTCACCCACCACGCCGGGGCCTTTCACCTCTTCCACATGGCTTTCGGCGTCCGTGATGATCCAGTGGCGGCTCACGAGCTGGACGGTTTCCTGTCCCTCGTTGGATACCTGTACGGTATAGCGGAAAAACCACTTGTGCTGTTCTGGCAGCGACAGGTCCGGCGCGTAGGCGGACTCTACATGGACGCGGATTCCCCGGGTGACGGTGTTCGAACTGGGCATTGCGTGGCGTACTCCTTGTAGCAGGAGCGGCATTGATTGCACCGCTGCGGGCACAGAGGCAACGGGGCCTGCCTCCGTTACTTGGCGGCGGCTTCGCTGCCAGGGGTTTCTTCTGCCGCCGGGGCGGGGTTGGGTTTTAATTTTTTGAGATCAGGAATCCGGCCGTCGGGGACGGAGAGGTCGCGGAAGCGGGGGCCGGCGCGTGGCCTCTTGCGCGGATAGCCGAGGAACTCTTCGCGGTAGATGTCGATGCACTCGACGAAGACCGCAAGAAGGGCGGGACCGAGGATCACGCCCATGGGCCCCAGCGTGACGATGCCGCCCAGAATGGCGATGAGTATCCAGAGGGTGGGAACGGTCGTGGCTCCGCCGACGATCAGTGGGCGGATGATGTTGTCGATCGTGCTGGCGATGGCGCCGAAGACAAGGATGACGATGCCTGACCCCACATGGCCGTTCATGAACATATAGAGACAGGCTGGCCCCCAGACGAGGGTCGTGCCGAACACCGGGACCAGGGCGGCGAACGTCATCACGACGCCCCAGAGAACAGCGTTCTCGACGCCGCCGAAAATGAGCCCCAGCGTTCCGATGAAGCCTTGCGCGGTAATGGTGACGAGAGTCCCCCAGAGCACGGCGCGGCTTGTCTCCCCGAAACGGTCAAGAATCCGGCGGTTCACGTCCGAGCCCAGCGGTGATATCTCAACCACCAGGTTCACCAGCGCCTGACCCCGTATCAGGAGATAAAAAACGAATACGACGGCGATAATGTACTGGAACAGGAGGATGGCGAAGCCTCCCAGGATGCCGGAGATGACACGAGTGCTCTCGGCCGCGATCTTTTGCCACTGGCTGACAACGAAACCGATGATATCGACGTCGGTACTGAACGTTTCGTGGATGAGGGCCTCGATCCGGATGAGATAGGTCTCCATTTCAACGGTGTCGATAATGCCCCGCTGGATGAGCCCCGTCAGCTGCTGGATGGTAAATGTCGCCACCACGGTAAACGGCAGAAGTACTGTCAGATGCGCCACAATGACCGCGCCGGTGGCGGCCAGCACCGGTCCGGCCCCCATCCTCCGCTGGAACCAGTCGTGTACGGGCCACAGGAGAACGGCGAAAACGGCCGCGAAAACCAGTGGAGGGGCGAAGGGCCTCAGGAACCAGATGCCCAGCACTGCGCCCAGCGCGGCGAACACGACCAAAAACGCCCTACGTTGCATACGAAGCGGCGGTTCCTGATGCTGTTCCACGCCGATCCGTATCTCGACCGGGGCGGGAACATTCGTTTCGTTTGTCGGTTCCGATGTCATGCCGTCAGATCCGTTGACTCGCTATGCCCATGCACCTAGCATCGGCGCGCCTTGAGGAGGGACACCCGAAAGGCGCCTCAACAGGCCGCTTCCACTCTAGCTGGAAGCATCGGAAATCCCTAGGGGAAATATACGATGAGCTCCAACCGCGACTTCCTGTTCACCTCCGAGTCAGTCACCGAAGGCCACCCGGACAAGATGTGCGACCGCATCTCGGATGCCGTGCTGGACGCACATCTGGCAAAGGACCAGAAGGCCCGTGTGGCGTGCGAGACGCTGGTCAAGACGGGGCTGGTGATTGTCGCGGGGGAGATCACGTCGCGGGCGCAGGTGGACTACCACAAGCTGGTCCGGCAGACCGTCTGCGAGATCGGGTACACGCACAGCGACATGGGCTTTGACGGGAAGACCTGCGCGATCCTGGTCGCGGTCGAGCAGCAGAGCCCGGACATTGCGCTCGGCGTCGATGAGCACACCAGCCAGTCGAAGGAGCAGGGCGCCGGCGATCAGGGCCTGATGTTCGGATATGCGATCAACGAGACGAAGGCGCTGATGCCGATGCCGATAGAGCTCGCCCATGCGCTCACGGCAAAACTGACCAGTGTCCGCAAGGGTGACCGGCATTCCAAGCTCCGTCCCGACGGGAAATCCCAGGTGACGGTCGAGTACCGGGACGGCGTGCCCTTCCGGGTGGATACTGTTGTGGTCTCGACCCAGCACGCAGAGGATATCAGCCAGAAGCAGCTCAAGGAGCTGGTGATGGAAACAGTGGTCAGGCCGGTCGTGCCGACAAAGCTGCTGGACAAGCGGACCAAGTATTTCATCAACCCGACTGGCAAGTTCGTGGTGGGCGGCCCGATGGGCGACTGCGGCGTTACCGGGCGAAAGATCATCGTGGACACTTATGGCGGCTGGAGCCGTCATGGCGGAGGTGCCTTCAGCGGGAAGGATCCCTCAAAAGTGGACCGTTCAGCGGCCTACATGTGCCGTTACATCGCCAAGAATATCGTTGCGGCGGGACTGGCGGCCAAGTGTGAGGTCCAGGTGGCCTATGCCATCGGCGTCGCCGAGCCGGTGTCGGTTCTGGTCGAGACATTCGGAACCGGCGCGATCGACGACGGTGAGCTGGCTGACCTGGTGCGGCAGGTGTTCCCGCTCAGGCCACGGGCTCTCATTGAGCATCTCAGGCTTCTGCGGCCGGTTTACTCGGAGACGGCGGCCAATGGCCATTTCGGCCGGACCGGAACGGCATTTACATGGGAAAAAACCGACAAGGCGGCCGAACTGAAAAACCTTGCCGCCCGTTCGATGAAGACGGCCCGGCGGGCCTGAACAGCAACCGGCGCGGCGATTATCAGCATCAGATAGGATAAACACGGGACCGGAGCCCTGACGCGGCCTCCAGTCCCGGTAACTGGCCCGCAGGGAATCCTGCGGCGGCATATCAAGAGGTAGACACAATTATGGCATCCCGTAGGCTGAAGGCGGCCGTTGTCGGCGCGACCGGTGTGGCGGGGCAGCAGTTTCTGGTGGCGCTGGCGGGGCATCCCCTGTTCGAGGTGACGCGGCTCGCCGCGTCGGCCCGCTCGGCCGGCAAAAAATACATTGACGCCATTCGTACCGACGCCGGGCAGGTCCAGTGGCATTGCACGGAGCCCCTGCCTGCCGAGTTTGCCGGGATCAGGGTGGATGAAGGCGGCTCCATGCCGATGAAGGGTATCGACGTGGTGTTCTCGGCGCTGGAAAGCGATGCGGCCAGGAAACTGGAACCGGTGTATGCGGAAACGGCAGGCGTCTTCTCGACCGCCTCGGCATTCCGCTATGAACCGGACGTGCCGATCGTCATCCCCGGCGTCAACCATGAACACGTGAAGATGATCGACGTGCAGCGCAAGCGGCGCGGCTGGCGCGGTTTCGTGCTCCCGGGGCCGAACTGCACGGTGACGGGACTGGCGATCACCCTGAAACCGCTTCACGATGCCTTCGGCGTCCGGAGCGTGGTACTCACCACCATGCAGTCGGTATCAGGCGCGGGGCGTTCTCCGGGGGTGCTGGCGCTGGACATCACCGACAACGTGATCCCCTTCATCGCCAAGGAAGAGGAAAAGGTCGAAAAGGAAGCGCAGAAGATTCTGGGCGGCCTCAAGAACGGGAAGTTCTCCCCGCTTGCCATGAACGTGTCGGCTACCTGCACCCGTGTCCCCGTGCTGGAGGCGCATACGGAAAGTGTATTCGTGTCGCTGAAGAAGAAGGCGACACCGGATCAGGTGAAGAAGGTGATGCGCGCTTTCGGGCGGGATTTCGTGAGGAAGGGTCTTCACTCGGTCCCGCAGGAGATGATTATTGTTCACGACGATCCCTACCGGCCGCAGCCCCGGCTGGACCGTGACAACGGCAGGGGGATGAGTACCACGGTGGGCCGGATCCGCGAGGACAAGGTGCTTCCGAACGGGATCAAGTATGTGCTTGTATCCCACAATACCCGGATGGGAGCCGGCTGTGGAGCGGTGATGACCGCCGAGTACGTGGCATCCCAGGGCTATTTCCGGAAATAAACGGTCCGCACAGGCGCGCCGGCAAGGTTGGTTTGATCATGGTACCCAGCGACATCAAGGACATTAAACTGGCGCGTCAGGGCGGGCTCCGGCTCGAATGGGCCGAACAGAGCATGCCGGTTCTCCGGCAGATCGGTGAAAGGTTCGCGAAGGAAAAGCCCCTGAAGGGCGTGCGCGTCGGCGCCTGCCTGCATGTGACGACCGAAACGGCCGCCCTGATGAAGGTGCTGAAAGCGGGCGGGGCAGAGATATTCCTCTGTGCGTCGAACCCGCTCTCAACCCAGGACGACGTGGCGGCCACCCTGGTGGCTGACCACGGGGTGAGCGTCTTCGCCAGGAAAGGCGAGGACACGACGACCTACTACGACCACATCCTGTCGGTGCTGAAGGCCAATCCGCATGTGACGATGGATGACGGTGCGGACGTGGTGAGCTCATTCCAGTTCATCGCGCTGGACCGGCTGGGCGACCTGAACCCGGTAATCAAGGGCTGGGCGCAGGGACTGTCATCGGCCGACCGGCAGAAGCTGGTTGACGGCATCAAGGGCGGCACCGAGGAGACGACGACCGGCGTGATTCGCCTGAAGGCGATGGAGAAGGACGGCGTGCTCCGGTTCCCCGTTGTCGCGGTGAACGATGCGGACACCAAGCACCTCTTTGATAACCGCTATGGTACGGGCCAGTCCACGCTGGACGGCATCATCCGGGCGACGAACCGGCTTCTGGCGGGCCTGACATTCGTCGTGGCCGGATACGGACAGTGCGGACGGGGGCTCGCCAGCCGGGCCCGCGGCATGGGGTCCCACGTCATTGTCACCGAGATCGACCCCATGAGGGCGCTTGAAGCGGTCATGGACGGCTTTCAGGTGATGCCGATGGAGGAGGCCGCGAGACGTGGAGACATCTTCTGCACGGTGACGGGCAACACGGACGTGATCCGTCTGGAGCACATGCGGAAGATGAAATCCGGCGCCATCATATCCAACTCGGGCCATTTCAACGTGGAACTCGATCTGGAAGGCCTTGAGGAAGTCACCCGAGGCAAGCGCGAAATCCGGGATTTCGTCGTCGAGCACACAATGGATGACGGCAAGATCATCAACGTGCTCGGGGAAGGACGGCTCATCAACCTGGCAGCGGCCGAAGGTCATCCTTCCAGCGTCATGGACATGAGCTTCGCCAACCAGGCGCTCGCGGCCGAATTTATCTGGAAGAACCATTCGAAGCTGGAAAAGAAGGTCTACCGGATGCCGGTGGAGCTGGATGCCGAGATCGCCCGCCTGAAGCTCATCTCCATGGGCGTCGGTATCGACAAGCTCACGCCCGAGCAGCAGAAATACCTGACGAGCTGGGAATCGGGAACCTGATCGTTCCGTTCCGGAACGGCCCAGACGGCATGGAACCCCTTTCCTGACACCGGGAAGGGGTTTCGCTTTTCGCCAACTTCATAACCGGCTAGAATCACTCCGTTTCCTGTATCTCGTGGACTGTTACTTTGGCGCGGGCTGAGGGGCCGGGAGCTTTTTTGGGCAAACACATCCTGATCACTGGCGGGGCCGGCTTCATCGGTTCCCATCTGGCCGAGCAGATGCTCGCGGCGGGGCATTCGGTGACTGCCCTGGACAACCTGTCCACCGGTGCGGCGGCAAATGTCGCGCACCTGCGGCAGCATCCGGAGTTTTCGCTGATTTCCGGGTCCGTTCTGGACGAGGCCCTCGTCGATTCGCTGGTGGGCAGGGCGGGACGGGTGTTCCATCTGGCCGCTG
The DNA here is from genome assembly GCA_026129095.1 of Deltaproteobacteria bacterium. Lineage (NCBI taxonomy): Bacteria > Pseudomonadati > Myxococcota > Myxococcia > Deltaproteobacteria bacterium. The sequence continues at coordinate 42,515 of JAHCIT010000011.1, read as the reverse complement.
CCGTGGGTGTGCGGTACATCCTTGAGCATCCCGTTGAGACCATCACGACCAACGTGGACGGAACACGGATCGTTCTGGAAGCCGTTCGCAAGTACGGGGTGCCGCTGCTCATCACCTCCACGTCCGAGGTCTACGGCAAGAACCCAAAGGTGCCGCTTTCGGAGGACGATGATTCGGTGGTCGGTGCCACGTCGCTCACCCGCTGGAGCTATGCCTGCACGAAAGCGCTCGATGAGTTCCTGGCGCTGGCCCATGTCCGGACGCAGGGCGTGAAGGCCGTGATTGTCCGGCTGTTCAATACGGTGGGGCCCCGGCAGGTGGGCCGCTACGGGATGGTGATTCCCCGGTTCGTGTCGGCGGCCCTCGAGGGAAAGCCGCTGCTCGTTCACGGTGACGGGCAGCAGAGCCGGACCTTCTGCGACGTCTCGGATGCCGTATCGGCGCTGCAGAAGCTGATTGAGGAGCCGCGGGCCTTCGGCCAGGTATTCAATGTCGGCGGGAAGGACGAAATCACCATACTGGAGCTTGCCCGGCGGGTCGTGGCGCTCACGGGGTCGAAATCCGAAATCAGGATGATCCCCTATGACCTTGCGTTCGCCGGAACCGAAGGGTTTGAGGACATGCGCCGCCGGGTTCCGGACCTTTCAAAAATCCGGGGCCTTACCGGCTACGAGCCCCGTCACGGGCTGGATTCGATACTCGCCCGCATTATCGCCAGCCTGAAGGAGACAGGGACACCCGCACCGTGAAGCTGGTCTGGCTACAGGCGCTGCTGTTCGGTTTCGGGTTTGTCCTGTGCGGCGCACTTGTGCCGCTGTTCCGCCAGATCGCCACGAAAACGGATCTCGTTGACCGTCCCGGCGGGCGGAAGCTCCAGCAAAAGCCGGTGCCGTACCTGGGAGGAGCGGCGGTGTTTGCCGGACTTCTGGGCGCGTTCCTGCTCGCGGTGTTCGGGCTGGGAACGGAAACCGGGCGTTCCCTGAGCGGCCAGTTCATTTCGCTGGAAAAACTGGCGCCGCGCCCCGTGGCCGAGCGGGCTACCGTCCTGCTGGCGCTGGCGGCCGGAATGACTGTTATTTTCGTGACCGGGCTGCTGGATGACTGGAAGGGGGCAGCCTTTCCCGTCTGGGCAAAGCTTGCCGGGCAGTCGCTGGCCGCGCTTCTGGTGGTGCTGAGCGGTGTGCACATCGAAATCTTCAATCTTCCCGGCCTCGATCATCTGGTGACGTTCCTGTGGATCGTTGGCATCACAAACGCCTTCAACCTGCTGGACAACATGGACGGTCTTTCCTCCGCCATCGCCGTCATATCATCCATCTGTTTCTGGATCGTCGCGTTCTCGCTCGGGCAGTGGCTGGTGGCGAGCCTACTGGCGGTTTTTGCCGGAACCATATCCGGTTTTATCCCGTTCAACTGGCACCGGGCATCGATCTATCTTGGAGATGCCGGGTCGCTGCTGATCGGGTTTTTCCTCGGATCCATGACTGTGATCCAGAGCTATATTGCCATTGGCGAGCCGCTCTCGCTGGCGGTCCTGATGCCGCTGCTGGTGCTGGCAATTCCGCTGTTCGATACCTTCTCGGTGATCGTGATCCGGATGCGTAATGGCCAGCCGGTCTATCAGGGTGACCGGAATCACCTTTCCCACCGTCTTGTGCGGATCGGACTCAGCATTCCGGAGGCGGTACTTTTCCTGTGCCTGCTCCAGATCGTCACCGGCTTCGGAGCTGTCTTGCTCCCCCGCCTGACTTTTGGGTACGGTTGGCTTGTATTGGTCCAGAATATCATCGTGGTGATGCTGGTCAGCATGCTCATGTTTTTCGGGGGCAAGGGCGCGGACGGGCGCTGACGGACCGGTCATGCTTCAGAAAGGGTACTACCGCCTGTGAACGTGGATGCCATCATCCGGCAGCTTGATTCGCCCGTTGCGCGCCTCGCGCTGGTGGTCGTGGTCCTCCTGTTCATCGTCCGCAAGATACTCGGCGCACTGTCCAGCGGCGGCAAGGGCAATTTCCGCAAGCAGATCCGGAAGGAGATCAGGACGGCGATCAAGATCGGCAACTACCAGAATGCCGGGATGTTGATGGAGCAGCTTGAGGAATACGACGAGGCGATATCGCTCTACAAGAAACATGGTCTGTATGGCGATGCGGCGCGGTTGCTGCTGAAACGCGACAAGCTGGAGCAGGCCCGCAAGCTGCTGACGGACAATTCCCTCTGGAAGGATCTGGGCGAACTGCTGAAGGACAGGGATCCCCGGGGCTCGGCGGCGGCGTTCCGCAAGGCGGGTGATCACCTGCGGGCGGCAGAGGTTCTGGAGAAGGCCAATCTCACCCATGAGGCGGCGGACGATTATCGCAAGGCAGGCCTTGAGACGATGGCTTCCGTTGCGCTCAAGACGTCCAAGACGCTTTCCGTCAAGCAGGCGAAGGAACTCGAAACCGATCTCCGCAAGCAGCTGACCGGCCACATCCCCGGGTCGCCGTTTCCTGCCGATACAGTCACAACGGTGAAACGAATCTGCAAGGTTTACATGCAGAACAACCTTCATCAGCAGGGTGTGGACCTCGCCCTCAAGTTCGATCTGTTCAGGCTCGCCGCGCAAATCGCATCCGAGGGGAAGGTGAAGCCCACGGCGGCGCTTGCCGAAGCCTGCGCCCAGGGAGGCGAGCACGAGGCCGCAGCCGGCATTTACGACAGGCTCGGCGAGAAGCAGGCGGCCGCCCTCCAGCGCGCAACGGGTGCCGACAAGCGGGGCGAACTGATCGAAGCTGCCCGCTGGTATGCCGAGGCCGGTGAGGAACTGCAGGCCGGCGAAATCTACGTACAGCTTCAGCAACCGGAGAAAGCGGCGGAAAATTTCGAAAAGGCGGGGGATTTCGCCAGGGCCGCAGAGCTCTGGGCCAGTCTCGGCGAGTGGAAACGGGCGGCAATGGACTTTGAAAAGCTCTCCTACTACCGGGAGGCCGCCCACGCGTGGCAGCAGGCGGGCGACGTGACGCGCCAGGCGGCGGTGCTGGAAAAGGCGGGCCGGCCGCTGGAGGCGGCCCGGATCCATTTCCAGCAGGGCAGGGTGGACAAGGCGATCTCGCTGGCCCAGCAGGTGACCGAGGACTCTCCCGATTTCCGCGATTCGCGCACGCTGCTGGCCGAGCTGTTCGTGAGCAAGGGTGACCACGCCATGGGCATCCGTTCGCTGGAGCGGTCGCTTCAGGGCGTCAAGGTCAGCCGGGAAACCTCTGGCAGTTACTACATGCTGGCGACGCTGCTGGAGAAGGCAGGCGAGTTCAGGAAGGCTGCCGATATTTTCGAGCAGATCGTTGCCGAGGCATACGATTACAAGGATGTGAAGGACCGGCTGCTCCGCGTCCAGCGGCAGGCAGAGGCTTCCCCGCAGCCATCCGGCGGGCAGCGGGTGGCTGCATCCCAGGAGGCATCGGTCCGGCTTTCCGATGTGGCACCCTCTGGTGCCGGGACAGCGGCTTCCGGCCCCATCCCGCCCGACGGACGTACCCAGCTCGACATTCAGGCGGTGAATCGCAGCACCGGCCGTTACCGTCTGGAAAAGGAAGTGGGCGCCGGCGGCATGGGGGTTGTGTACCGGGCGTTCGATACGGTGCTGAACCGGGCAGTGGCCTACAAGATGATGCCGACGGACCTCAAGTCCCATCCGGAGGCTGCCAAGTTCTTCATTGACGAGGCGAGGGCGACGGCGCAGCTTTCACACCCGAACATCGTCCATGTTTACGACTGCGGCGAGGACGAACGCGGATATTTCATCGTCATGGAGTTCATCGAGGGCGAGGCGTTCGACAAGGTACTCCGGAAAAAGAAGATATCCGTTCCCGGGGTCATCAATATCGCGCAGCAGGTGGCCGGAGCCCTGTCGCACGCGCACAGCCGGAAACTCATTCACCGGGATCTCAAGCCGTCGAACCTCCTCTGGACCACGGAAAAGAAGGTGATGCTGCTCGATTTCGGCCTTGCCAGGGCCATGAACGAGCTGGGCAAGGTCCGCACCCGGATTTCCGGAACGCCGTACTACATGGCGCCGGAGCAGGTCCGGGGGGGCGAGCTGGACGCCCGGTGCGACCTCTATTCATTCGGTGCGGTCCTGTTCGAGCTTTTCTGCAACCGGCCGCCGTTCACCGAAGGCGACATCGGCTATCACCACAATCACACCATGCCGCCTGACCCCCGCCTGCACCGCAGTGATCTTACACCCGTCATGGCCTGGATCGTCCTGAAGCTGCTCGCCAAGAAACCGGAGGACCGGTTCCAGTCGGCGGACGAACTGCTCCAGGCGCTCAAGAGCCTCCGCGACGGCAGCACCCCTCCGGGTTATGTGGAACCGCCTGCGCCCGGCTGAGACTGCATCGAATAGAGGCCGAGCAGGAGACCCGCCTGGCGGCCGGAGTCATGCCGTTTTGCCAGCTCGCGCCGGGCCGCCTGTGCGAGGAGCTGCCGGAGCAGCGGATCGGCCAGAAGTTCGGCAGTGGCTTCCGCCAGTTCATGGGCATTGTCCGGCTCCAGTAGCCGCCCGGTCCGGCTGTCTTCGATCAGTTCATCGACGCCGGGGAGCCGCGTGGAGACGACCGGAACCCCGAGCCGCATGGCTTCCAGAACAAACTCCGGCACGGGGTCAATGCCGCCGAGCCGGTCCCGGCGGCATGGAGCCAGTGCCACGGCAGCGCCAGCCAGTGCGCGGGCATAGTCGCCGGATGTTTCGATCCGGACGAAACCGCCCGCCCGGCGAAGCTCCACGTGCCTGAGCAGGTCACCTGCCAAAGGACCGGTTCCCGCAATCACCAGATCAATCTCCAGGCCCCGGCGGGTGAGATCGCAGGCTGCCTCGATCGCCTGATCCAGCCCGGAGCGGGAGATGAACGGACCGCCGGCCGCGATCCGGAAGGGTGGCCCCGCCGCTGCTTCCGGCGGGCTTGCCGCCTCTTCCACCGCTCCGGCGGCCGGCCGGATGCAGTGGATCACGCCGGCGTTGGCGGGGAACCGCTCGCGGAGTTCGCGGGCCGCGAACTCCGTCGTCGCACGGACGGCCGTGGCGTGGCGGATTTTGTCCCTGAGACCGGGATTGTGGATGAAGAGGTCGGCTCCGTGGGCCGTGAACGAAAAGGGAATGCCGGTCAGCGCGCTCACCATCGCGGCCAGTTCGGCTGCCTCCCCTGAAAGCGCACCGTGGAGGTGCGAAACACCCCGGCGGCGGACGACACGGGCAAGATAACCCGCCTTCAGTTCCCGCCGCGCCGTGCTCATCAGGTTCCGGGCGCGGAGCATGGTCCTCAGGGAGGCCGCCGGGTTCTGGATGATCTGGGCCGCCGAGGCGGCCGCATCAAGCGAAATCCCGCCACGAAAGACGGCTTCCACGGGGCCCGGCACGGAAACATCCTGCCCGCACGGCATGACGGTTACCGGCACGCCGCGCTCCTGCAGGACAAGCAGCTCCCTCGCAAGGAAAGGCTCGGCGGAATCGAGAAAAAGACCCAGGTGCATCACCTGCAAGTGTATACGTTCGGGAAAATTTCCCTACTGGCCGCTTTGCCACCGGTCCGGCTAGGCTTGGCCCGCCGGTTCTGGCGCTATGTCTACGCGGGCGAAAACCATCGTTGTCGTTGCCGGGCTGTTCGCAGCGGCACTGGGGCAATTTGTCCTCCGGTGGAACCGGTATGCGGGCCTTGAAGTCGTTGATCACGTGGAAAGCGTCCGGGAAAGCGACGGCAGCAGCCTAGACGTTTCCATGCAGGTTTATGCCCGTCCGGTGGGAGGAGGCAGGCTGCCCGGAGTGGTGTTTGTCCACGGTTTCATGGCGAGCCACGAACTCTACGAGGCGAACTACATCCTTCCGCTGGCGAGATCGGGCTATGTGGTGGCCGCCATTGACGTGAGAGGGCACGGCGATACCGGTGGAGCGATGCGGTTCCCCCGGCGGTTTGAGCCGGAAGGTTTCAAGGTGCTGGAAAAGCCGGAAATCCTCGCAGCCATACAGGCGCTCCGCCGCCGCCCGGATGTGGACCCGGCACGGATCGCGCTCGTCGGACACTCGATGGGCGGCCATGCCGTGACCGACGCAGCGCTGCTCGGTGCGGACGTCGGGGCGGTGGTCGCCATTGCCGGGATCAATGGCAATGGTGACTGGGCGAAAGTCCCCAACTACCTGTTCCTCAACTGTGCGTACGACCAGTACATCTCCCGTGAGCGGTCGCTGGAACTGGCGCAAAGGTTTTCCGGCGGCATGATTACCGAAGCTGGACAGGTGGTGGGCCGGTTTGAGGACGGCTCGGCGCGGGGCCTGAAGATATTTCCCGGCTGTGAGCACATCATGGAGGTGTATCACCCCGGCATGTCCCATGCGGTGATGGACTGGCTGGACCGCTCGCTCGGCCACCGGTCGCAGCCCCCGTCCGTTCCGGCATACGTGCGGGCGTTCGCCCGCGACTGGCTGGGCAGCGGGCTTACCATCGCAGGGGTTCTGGCAGCCGCCGGGGCACTGCTGTGGGCATGGCTGGCCTTCTTGTACCGGGAGCTGGAAAGGCATTTCCCGCACACCGCTGTCCGGATTTCCGGCGGACGGATCAGCGAGGCGATCCAGCATGAACTCGGCCCCGCCGAAGACACCGGAGACAGCGGCCCCCTGTATCTGAAGCTGGGCATGCGGCTCTACCTCGCCCTCTGGCTGGCGGCGCCGCTCCTGTCGGTGGTGCTGGAGCCGGTGCTGGATCATGTGCCGCTGGCGCTGGCTGGACCGGTCCTTGCACAGTTCTGGGCGGCGGGCATCCTGTTCTCGGTGCTGTGGTTCCTTGCTGTGGACGAGGACAACCGTGCCCATCAGATCGAATGCCTGATCCGGGGGGCGGGGCTCCGTTATCTTGCCGCCGGAGTGCTGTTCGCTGCCGCCGTCTGCGGGGCGCTCGCCCTGGGACTCACGGGTTCCATTCTCGACTACTGGCCGACGGCACGGAAGTGGGGCTATTCGGCGCTGATGGCCGGCTTGCTGCTGCCACCACTCTTTGTCTGCCAGTTTTCCCTGAAGCTGGCCGCCCGCCGTTCGGCCCGGACGGAAAAGGACCGCCTGTTCCGCGAGCTGGTGCTGCACGGAACCGTGCCGTTCGCGCTCGCCGCCGGGATGGCCCTGTTCCGTTACCGGATGATGATGCCGCTCGAATGGCTGTCGGCGGCCACTGCCTGGTGGATGGGTTTCCTGCCGTTCATGATGTTCCGCCGGGACGACGAAACGCCGGCCCGCGTGCTTTCCTGGGCGCTCATTGCCGGGTTTGCCCTGGCGAACCTGCTGCCCGTCCGGATGTGGGAATAAGGCCTACAGCTGCGCGAACAGGTCCTTCACCTCGTCTGAGGTGAGGCGCGAGACGGTCGTCACCTTGTCGGAAAACTCCTTCACCGTGGCGGGGGTATTGATCCCCATGTCCACGAGGATCGAATAGACCGACACTTCCAGGTCCTCTTTCATCCGCCGGAACTCGGCGAGCCACCGGGACGACACCACGCAGTCGCCATCGGTGATGAACACGATGTCGCCGCGCTGCTTGTCGTCGCGCTCAAGCGAATAGATCGCTTCCTGGAGGGGTTTCTCGAAGTCGGTGCCGCCGCCGATGAAATACTCGGCGAGCTGCTCCACCTTCTCGATCCGCCGTTCCCGCAGCTCGTTTTTCGGGAACTCCATCACCGTAAGCGGATCCTTCTTCGAACCGAAGTGAATCGCCCGGAAGTTGCGCTTCTGCCGGGTGGCAATGTCCAGCATGGCGAGCGTCACCGCCTTGGACCAGAGTTCCTTTTCGCCTTCCATCGAGTAGCTGCCGTCGATGCAGACGACGAGGGCGCCCTTTCCCCGCTCCTCGTCGCCGCGCAGGTTGTACTGGAGGAGCTTTCCTTCCACGAACCGGCGCAGGAAATCCTTGCGGAGCAGCGGATGGCGCAGGGTGAACAGTTCCGCCGGTATGAGACGGGAGATGTCGTTACCCAGGGTGACGTCGTACATCTCCTCGTGGTGCTGCATCACCCGGCGGCGCTGTTCGGCCAGCGCCAGCCGCTTGAACTTGCCCACCATCTTGGCAAGCCGCTTCAGCTTGTCCGAAGTCTGGAGCTTTTTCGCCAGGAGCAGCCGCTGGTTCACCGTCATCCGCTGGTTCTGGCCGGCTTCCTCGCCGAAACCTTCCATCAGTTCCTGCGAGTCGCGCACATCGTTCAGGGCCTGCTCGAACCCGTCGGTGAGCGCCCGCTCCAGCGCGCTCTGGCGGGCGGGGTCGTTCTCGAAATCCTGGACCTGCTGGTCATACCGTTCGGCGTTCTCGCTCATTTCCTCGCGGGCCTGCTCCAGCCGCTCGCGGATCTTCTCCTCCATTTCTTGGGAGGCGTTGTAGTTCTCCAGCAGTTCTTCCAGCGATTCAATCTCCTCCTGCTGGTCGGCCATGCGCTGCTCGGAGTCGTGCATGTCGTTGACCTGTTCGGCCATGTCCTTCTGGATCTGGCTGAGAATCCCGCTGGCAAGGCTGTAGGTGGCGACGGCCGCCGAGGGTTCGTTCAGGATGGTGAACTTGCGCAGTTCGAGCCACTCCTTACGGCCCATGGCGCTTTCGACGAGGCTCCGGTTCTGGAGATTGCTCTTAACGAGCGTTTTCGGGTCCGAGAGCCGGATGTTGTATTTGTACAAACTCGAAAAGACGTCCTGCAGCAGCGTCCCGAATGGCGAAAAGAATGTTTCGCCCCGGCGCTTCAGGTCCGCCAGCACAGGCGAGTCGTCGAGCATTTCACTGAACATGGCCCGGTCGAAGGAATCGTTTTCGACCGAATGGATGACGGACAGATCCGCAGGCGCCGGTGGTTCAGCGGCTGTCTTCTTCCGGCGCCGGAACTCGCCGCGCTCGACATCCTTGGGGGGCGTGTAGGCCATTTACGCTGGCTCCAGCCGGGCCGCTCCGGTCTTCAGGGAGCTTCTTCCAGTCCGAGGCAGTTCTCCAGGATCTCGTTGTGCATCCGCTCGATCCGGACGCGGACATCCTCGATCTTGCCGAGAGAACGGCCTTCCTGGCTCGCCCGCTTGATCACATCGCCGATGCGGGAGTGGATCTTCTTGAACTTTGTGTGGGCCTCGATGCCGGCCTTGGTGCGCTCGTCCTCGTCGGCCCAGTCGCGCCGGGCATAGGCCGAGATCTCCTGGGCCTGCTGGAGGAACTCGTCCGCCCTCCGGTCAAAGGGATTGGCCACGTCATAGACGACGTTCTCCACCACCGGGATGTCATCCGGCGTCGTCCACAGGACGTGGCAGAGAATCATCAGGTCGGAATCGGTGACGTGGCTCCGGCCTTCCATGTAGGCCACCGCCCGGAGCAGGTTCAGCGAGTTGCGGAACCGCCGGTCGGAGGGGATGATGTTCTCCTTCTTCAGCTTGTTGCGGACCGTCAGGATCAGGTTCATGACCAGATCCGGCAGATCGATGGCGGTCACTTCATCCTGGATCTCGTCGAGCTCCTTCAGCGTGATCCGGGTCCGCGTCTTGGGCTGCTTGAGTGCCAGCATCGAGACGAAGTTCGCATCTTCCTCCAGGTATTTCACCAGGTAGCGGAGCATGAAGCGGTCATACAGGGCGGTCAGTTCCTCTTCGTCCGGCAGCTCGTTGGAGGCTCCGAACATCGAGATCAGCGGCGCATCCTGCGGCTTGTCGCCGTTGTGGAACTTGCGCTCGTTGATGAGCGACAGGAGTGCGTTCAGGATCGAGCTGTTCGCCTTGAAGATCTCGTCCAGGAACGCCACGTGCGCCACCGGCAGCTTGTCCCGGGGGATGCGGGTGTATTCGTCCCGTTCCAGCGCCTTTAAAGAGATGGGTCCGAAGATCTCCTCCGGTGTCGTGAATTTGGTCAGCAGCCACTGGAAATAGTCTGCCCCGTCGATCCGCTTGCACAGTTCGTCGGCGAGCATCGACTTGGCCGTTCCCGGCGGCCCGATCAGGAGCACATGCTCACGGGCAAGCAGCGCCGCGAGGGTGCCGTCGATCAGCTCCTCGCGCTCGATGAAAGTCTGCTTCAGTTCGGTCCGGATGCTCTGGATCGGATTAGCGGATGCCACGGTCTCGATGAACCTCTCCCCGCGCCGCCTTCAAGGTCCGGCCGGTTGCCGGGGGAAGTGTAGCTGATCCGGCGGCGGTGCGAAGGGAAAATAAATGTGACCCCTAGACGCTCCGGCCGGCGCTCTCCTTGAGCTTCTTGGACATCTTTTTCTCGGCGTACAGGACCTCATTGGTGGCCCGCAGCCGGCCGCAGAGCGACATGCAGAAGTGTTCAAGGAACTTGACGCCGATGGCTGGCTGGCTGTCGATCAGGGACCGGTATTTCATGCGGCTCAGGAACAGCGTCGTGGTTGTGCCCTTGGCCACGCAGTCGGCGGTGGTCGGTTTCTTGTCCACGAGGCTGATCTCGCCGAAATGCTCGCCCTTTTTCAGTGTCGCGAATACCTCAAGCTCTTCGCCCTGGCGGCGGCAGACGGCCACTTCACCGTTGGCAATGCAGTGGAACCCTTCGCCAATCGTACGCTCACGGATGATGATCTCGCCGTCCTTCCAGGTTTTCTGGTCCATGACGGCGGCGACCTTTTCCAGTTCGTCGTGAGTGAAGCCGCTGAACAACGCGATGTGTTTGAGCTGGTCGGTCGGTATCATGGGCGTGCCTCGGTTTCCCTTGCCTGAAGGAGGAAACTAGCCCATCGGGGAGATCGGTCCAAGAGTTAAGGAAGGTACGGGACTTTTAGCGGCGGTATGGCCACAATGGCCGCGAAATGCCGGTGTCCCCTGATGCTTCCGGCCGGTGTCCCGGCCTCTATGTCCATATCCCGTTCTGTGCGCGGAAGTGTCACTACTGCGACTTCAACTCGTGGCCCGATGGGACGCTGCCGGAGGGCGCCGAATCCGTATACTTCGGACGGCTCCGGCGGGAAGCCGGACTGCTGGTTCCACCGGTTCTGGATTCGGCCGCCGGAGCGGGCGGCTTTCAGACGCTGTATCTCGGCGGCGGCACCCCTTCGGCAGTGGAGCCCCTCCTGATCGGGGAGCTTCTGGACACCCTCGGCCGGTGGATTGATATCTCCGGACTTCGTGAGGTGACGCTGGAGGCGAATCCTGAATCGCTGACGCGGGAAAAACTGGCCCGCTACCGGGGCATGGGCATCGGGCGGGTGAGCCTTGGGGTACAGACGTTCCAGCCGGATGTGCTGAAAACGCTGGGCCGGGTCCACGATGTTCCCAGGGCCGAAACGGCGCTCGAACTGCTTGCCGGGAGCGGTCTCGAAAGCTGGTCGCTGGATCTCATGTACGGCCTGCCGGGGCAAACAGTGGAAGGGTTCGCCGCCGGACTTCGCCGGGCACTGGCATACCGCCCTCTGCATGTCTCGATGTACGGACTTACGGTCGAAACAGGCACGGAGTTCGGACGCCTCCAGAAGGAAGGAAAACTCGGCGTGCCAGACAGCGATTTCCAGGCCGACTGCTTCGAGGCCGCACGTGAACTGCTGGCGGCCGCCGGTTACCGCCATTACGAAATCTCCAACTTCGCGCTGCCGGGACACGAGGCGGTGCACAATTCGCTCTACTGGCGCCGGGTTCCCTATCTTGCCCTTGGCGCCGGGGCGCACGGCTTCTGGCCGGGTGAGGGCCACAGCCCGGATTTACGCTGGTCCGTGCCCCGGCCATTCGAACGGCACGGCAAATATGTGGAAGGCGTGGCAGGAACGGGGGAACTGGCATCACTGTTGGCGCCCGTTCGCGGGATTTGTCCCGAATGGCGCGAGGTGGACCGGAGCGAGGCGTTCGAGGAAGCCGTTTTCCTCGGCCTGCGGCTGCTGGACGAGGGAATCTCGCTGGAAGAACTCAGCCATGAGTTTGGGACTGAAAAGACGGTGGGGCTTCTGCCAAGGCTGGAGCGGGCCGCCGGGCGGGGCGAAGTTGAACTGAGAATTGGCCGCTGGCGGCTTACGCCCCGGTCGGTGCTGCTGGCAAACCGGGTGATTGCGGGCCTTTTGGCAGACTAAGTCCGCTTGCCTTTTGCGGTGTCCGATTTACACTGAATGCGTTAACCTAAGGATGACGCAACTGCCTGAAACTATTTGGTAATTTGTTGATGGCGAGACGAATGAAAACCGACCGGCGTCATGTGGTGCTGGGCACGCTCGTGAAGATGTTTGTCCGGAGCGGCGAACCGGTGCCCTCGTCTGAGATTGTCCGGGGCGGCGGGCTGGACTGCTCGGCCGCCACGGTGCGGAACATTTTCGGCGAACTCGCGGCTGATGGCCTTGTGCACCAGCCACATGCATCGGCCGGCCGGGTGCCCACGGACGAGGGCTTCAGGGTCTTCGTGCGGGATCTGATGGAACCGGCCGGGCTGGAGGACGGGGATGCCGCGCTCATCGAATCCGGCCTCACCGGAGCCACCAGTTTCCGCGACTGCCTGCCGCAGGGATCGAAGCTGGCGGCCATGTTTTCCAGTTGCGCGGGTCTGGTGCTCTCGCCGGTGGCCAGGGCCGAGCGTCTCGGCCGGATCGAGTTCCTGAGACTCCGCCGGAATGAACTGGTGGCCATCATCGTCACCGAGTCGGGGGATGTTCGTCACCGGCATCTGGTTTCCCCGGAGGAAGTCGAAACTGCCGAACTGGAGCGGTTCAACAACTATCTTAATTCGATTCTCCACGGACTTACGCTGGCCGAACTGCGCGAGCGGGTGGCGCAGGAGCTCCGCCATGCCCAGGATGAATACGACCGGCTCCGGACGGCGGCACTGAAGCTCGCCGGGCAGACGCTGGCGGGCGTCGAGGCCGAGGATTCCGGCGGGCGGCTCATCGTCGAGGGGCTGAGTAGCGTGCTGACGGCCCCGGAGCTTTCCAGCGACGAGAAGCGGCTCCGTGCGGTGATGGAGCTGCTGGAGGAGCGGAGCCGGCTGGCGCGGCTTCTGGAGCGGGTGGCCCGCGATGGCGACGGCCGGGTGCGGACGCTCATTGGCTCGGAAACCGGGATTGACGGTTTTCCGGCGGCACTCGTGGTGGCCGGATATGGCCCCGAAGGATCGGATCCGATCGGAATCGTGGGTGTGCTGGGTACTCCCCGGATGGATTACGAACGGATCCTGCCGGCGGTGACGTATTTGGCGGCGCGGCTGACGCGTGCGGCCGGTGATGCGGGACTGGCCTAGACCGCATTTAATCTGGTAAACGGTTTCGAACCGGCAGTCCGGGAAGCAGGGAGCACAAGAACTTGTCGAAGACTGTTGATCCTGAAGAACTGATGCGCGAAGCGCTGCAGAGCGTTGAGCGGATCAGCCGCGAGCACAAAGGCGAGACCGGGCCGAACGCAGACGAGCCGGCGGGTGTCGAAATCGATACGGGCGACGTCCCTGGTACCGGTGCCGCGGACGATCCGCCGCCCGATTCCGCCATGGTTCAGGCGATGCAAGCCCAGATCGAGTCAATGGCGAAGGATCTGGAGGCGGCCCAGGCGGCGCTGAAAGAAGCAGACGACAAATACAAGCGCTCGCTCGCCGACCAGGAAAACTTCCGCAAGCGCACGCAGAAGGACCGGCTGGACCTCATCCGGTTCGGACATGAAAAGTTCGCCTCCGAGGCGCTTCAGGTGCTGGACAACTTCCAGCGGGCCCTCGAACATGCCGGCAACCTGCCTGAAGATCCGGCCGTGCAGCAGTTTCTTACCGGCATCCAGATGACGGCTACCCTGTTCCAGCAGGCGTTCGAGAAATACGGTATCAAGCCGGTTCCCGGCATCGGTGCGGCCTTTGACCCGGCCATTCACCAGGCAATGCAGCAGATCGAGCGGGACGACGTGCCGCCCAGCCAGGTGGTTGATTTGTATCAAAAAGGATACATGATCTATGAAAAGCTGCTAAGACCGGCGCTTGTGGGGGTTTCCAAGGTGCCTGCACCGCAGGCGGGAGCGGCTACGGTAGCCGCCGACGGAGATGGTGTATCATCCGGAAACGGTCCAGATACCCCTTCGTCCGAAAGTTCGTCATGACCCGCGATGTGGCGGGAGAAGAGGCCAGGAACCCTTTGAATGGGCGATAAGGTTATCGGCATTGATCTGGGGACGACGAACTCCTGCGTCGCGATTATGGAGGGTTCGGGGCCTGTCGTGATCGCCAACTCCGAGGGCGCACGGACGACGCCTTCCATCGTCGGTTTTACCGAATCGGGTGAACGGCTTGTCGGGCAGGTGGCCAAGCGGCAGGCGGTCACCAACTCCGAACATACGATTTACGTGACGAAGCGGCTCGTGGGCCGGCGCTTCACCGACCAGGAAGTCCAGAAGACCAAGGACATCGCGCCTTTCAAGATTATCGAGCATGCCAACGGGGACGCCTGGGTCGAGGCCCGGGGCCGGCAGTATGCACCTGCCGAGATTTCGGCGATGGTGCTCCAGAAGATGAAATCCACGGCCGAGGACTATCTCGGGGAGGAAGTCTCCAAGGCGGTCATCACCTGTCCGGCCTACTTCAACGATGCGCAGCGGCAGGCGACCAAGGATGCGGGCAAGATTTCCGGTCTTGATGTGCTGCGTGTGATCAACGAGCCCACGGCGGCCGCGCTGGCCTACGGCCTTGACAAGCAGGGCAGGGAAGAAAAGGTCGCCGTGTTCGACCTTGGCGGTGGCACGTTCGATATTTCCGTTCTCGAACTGTCGGACGGCGTTTTCAATGTAAAGTCCACCAATGGCGATACGTTCCTGGGCGGCGAGGATTTCGATCTCCGCATCATCGACTGGCTCATCGCCAAGTTCCAGAAAGAAACCGGGATTGATTTGCGCAAGGACCGCATGGCGCTGCAGCGGCTGTCGGAAGGGGCCGAAAAGGCCAAGCATGAGCTTTCCACCGCCAATGAAGCGATCATCAACCTGCCGTTCATCTGCGCCGACAAGTCGGGCCCCAAGCACATGAACTACACGCTGGAGCGTGCCGAGTTCGAGAAGATGGTCAGCGATCTCATCGACCGGCTGATTCCCCCCTGCGAAATGGCCATCAAGGACGCGGGGCTCACCGCCGCCCAGATCGACACAGTGCTGCTCGTGGGCGGCATGACCCGGATGCCGAAGGTCCAGGCCAAGGTCAAGGAGATATTCGGCAAGGAACCGAACCGGAGCGTCAATCCCGATGAGGCTGTTGCCATTGGGGCGGCGATTCAGGGAGCGATACTCACCGGCGCGGTAAAGGACGTGCTTCTGCTGGACGTGACCCCGCTGTCGCTGGGCGTCGAGACCGCCGGTGGCGTATTCACCAAGATCATCGAGAAGAACACCACCATTCCGACCCGGAAATCGCAGGTCTTCTCGACCGCGCAGGACAACCAGCCCGTCGTGACGGTCAAGGTTTTCCAGGGCGAGCGGCCCCTCGCCGCCGACAACAAGCTCCTGGGTAATTTCGAGCTGGTAGGCATTCCGCCCGCCCCGCGCGGCGTTCCCCAGATCGAGGTGGCATTCGATATCGATGCCAACGGCATCGTGCAGGTGTCGGCGGCTGATCTCGGGACCGGCAAGAAACAGTCGATCCGGATTACCGCTGCCTCGGGCCTGAGCGCCGACGAAATCAGCAATCTCGTCTCCGAGGCCGAGAAGGCCAGGGCGAGCGACGAAGAGCGGGTGAAGTTCATCGAGATGAAGAACGAGGCCGACGGCCTGCTGTACCAGGCCGACAAGCTGGTGAACGAGGCGGGGGATATCCTCGATCCCTCGGACGCTTCCCATCTGAAGGAACTGATCAGCATGCTCCAGGCGGCCCGGGATACGGGCGATGCGATGAAGCTGAAATCCGCCTACGAAGCCCTCCAGCAGGCATCCCACAAGGTGACCGAGGCCCTTTATGCGGCCGCTTCGAAGGAATCCTGAAGGCTGGTCTTGACCCGGCAGAAACGATGGTTTGATTGTGCATGCCCCCTCCCGGGGCGACGGAAGGGCTGTGCCCTGCCGGGAGAAGCCGGGGCAGACCGGATATGAGCAAGCAGGACTATTACGAGGCTTTGGGAGTATCCCGGTCGGCCAGCGAGGCCGAAATAAAGAGCGCTTACCGCAAGCTCGCCCTCAAGTACCATCCGGACAAGAACCCCGGCGACAAGGCCGCCGAGGAGAAGTTCAAGGGGATTCAGGAGGCCTATGCCGTCCTTTCGGACCCCGAAAAGAAGAGCCAGTACGACCAGTTTGGCCATGCCGCATTCGACCGGGGTGCGGGGGGCAGCCCTGGCGGGTTCGATTTCCGCGGGGGCGGACCGTTCGGGGATGTTTTCGGCGATATTTTCAGCGACCTGTTCGGGGGAGCCGCCGGGGGCCGTGCCCGCCAGCAGCAGCACCGTCCACGACGGGGGCAGGATCTCCGTTACCGGCTGACCATCCCCTTCGAGACGGCCGTCTTCGGCGGGACCGAAACGATCGATATTCCCCGTGCCATCGGATGCGAGACCTGTGGCGGGAACGGCGCAAAGACCGGGACCAAGCCGGAAATCTGTGCATCATGCCACGGCAGCGGCCAGCTTCGCTTCCAGCAGGGCTTCTTCACGATGCAGCGGACCTGCACCACCTGTGGGGGCGAGGGACAGGTGATCCGCGAAAAGTGTGAAAAGTGCCGTGGCAGCGGGATGACCGAAATCCGCCGCCGCCTGGAAGTCCGAATCCCGGCGGGCGTGGACACGGGAACCCATCTCAAGCTGAGCGGCGAAGGCGACCTGCCACCCGGCAAGGGGGGGTATCCCGGCGACCTGTACGTGGTGCTGGACGTGATGCCGCATCCCGAATTCGAGCGTGACGGTTATGATCTCCACCTCCACCGGAAGATCACCTTCCCGATGGCCGCCATGGGTGGCGAACTGGACGTGCCGACGCTCGATGGCCGGGCCCAGCTGAAAATACCCGCCGGCTCGGTGAGCGGGCAGACTTTCCGCCTGAAGGGGAAGGGCATTCCGCGCCTGAACGAGTACGGCAAGGGCGATCTGCTGGTCACCATCGAGATCCACGTCCCGAAGAAGCTCACTGCCCGCCAGAAGAAGCTGCTCAAGGAGTTCGCCGAGGAGTCAGGCGAGGCGGTCGGTGACGACGACAAGGGGTTCTTCAGCAACTTCCGGAGCTGATCCCCAGCAGCCCGGCTCCGGTTCCCACAAGGCTTCATTCTTGACACCCCGAAGACAACGGGGGAGAATCGCATGATTCTGCATTTTGCACGGGAGCGTTCATGCCGGGGTGGGGCGGGGATATTTCGAAAAGGTCCGTCTGGGCGGCGGCGTTGGTGCTGTCGCTTTTTGTCCTGACGGCCACCCCAGCCCTGGCCGACTGGCAGTATTTTGACGAGCACGGGAAGCGGCACCAGGTCCGGCATAGGGAGGATATCCCCGCCAGATACCGTGGACAGGCGATTGATCTGAGATCGGAAGAAAGCCGGCATCTGGAGCAGGTGGAACTGGAAGCCGCTCCGGCTGACGCGCTGCCGGTGCCATCCCCCGAAATCAGAGTCGAAATGTCAAAGCCGGACGCCGGTCCCGCCATTCGTCCCGCCTTCGGTTTCACGCTTCCGCGGCTGCCGACTTCCCTCGAACTGAAGTCGCTGGATGTGGCGGCGAAGATGCCGGAGTTCTCGTGGAACCTGCTGTCGGTGAGGCACGACGTTGGCTCCGGCAAATGGACACTCGGCACGATTCTCTTTGGCCTTGTGGTCGGTGTGATCGCATTCATCCTGATTGACCGGTTCCAGAAGGCTGATCTCATGATCAAGCTGACCGTGGTGTTCGTGGCGGCGGCGCTGATCGTGGCCAATACGGTCATCAGCGGTTATGCCTCGCGTCTCGATTCGGCTGTCGGCCTCTTTCTGGAATCCCGCAAGGCGCGTGGCGGGACGGTCAGCTTTTCATCTGTAACCGGCCTGGATGCACGGAGAGCCGGGCTTTCAGCGGGTGCTCCGGTTTCGGGCGACCTGGCCGGAAACGGGTCTGCGGCCGAAACCGGCAGCTTTCCTGGCGAACCAGTGGGCGGTGATGCTCCCGGCTGGAGACAGCATGCCGAGCCGGAAATGGACTTCAGGGAGATCAAGAAGACCCTGGAAGCCGAGATGAAACGCGCCCAGCAGGTCCGTGAGCAGGCCGCAACGGGGATCGAGTAGACCGTTCAGGGCCGATTTGTCCCGTTTGTCCGGCCGGAGCCGCCGGCCGTTTGGTGCCCCGCCTCTTTCCGGCTACCGTCGCCACGCTTCGCCACTCGAAGTCCATGAGGAGCCAGTCCACGCGATGACCAGCCGGAAACCAGACAAACCGAGGCCGACGATCAGGGAGGCCGCGACGTACGCGGAGAAGAAGGCAAGACTTGATGATCTGGGCCGGCGGGTGGAGGCTGGCGGCGGCGAGAAGAACATCGCCCGCCAGCATGAGCGCGGGAAGCTCCTGGCCACCGAGCGGGCCCAGCTCCTGTTCGACAAGGGCTCGTTCCATGAAATGAACCGGTACATGGCCTCGGCACGGGACATCCCGCGTGCCGGTGTGCTCACCGGCTGGGGTCTTGTCGGCGGCCGGCCAGCGGTCATCATCGCCAACCTGAACGACGTGAAGGCGGGAGCCTGGTACCCGGAAACCATACAGAAAATCCTCAAGGCGCAGGACTACGCCCACAAGCAGCGGATTCCGACGGTGTTTTTGGTGGACTGCGCGGGGGCGTTCCTGCCAGAGCAGGACCACGTTTTCCCTGACCACAACCACGCGGGCGACATCTTTAACCGCATGTCGCTCTACTCCGGCATTTTCCCGCAGGTGGCCGGGGTGTTCGGTCCCTGCGTGGCTGGCGGCGGATATGTGCCTGGACTCGCCGATTTCTCGCCATTCGTGAAGGGCCGTTCGTCGGCGTTCCTGGCCGGGCCGAAGCTGGCGAAAGCGGCCGTGGGCGAGGAGATCAGCGAGCAGGACCTCGGCGGTTCAAAGGTGCACTGCGAGCTGTCCGGTGTCGGCGATCTTGAAGTCGAGAGCGACGAGGCCTGCATCGAGGCGATCCGGAAGTTCCTTTCCTATCTGCCCACGAACCACACCATGCCCGCTCCCCGCTTGGAGACGGGCGACGATCCGCTCCGCACGACGGGCGAAATCGCCGCTGTCGTGCCAGAGGACACCCGCAAGGTCTACGACATGCGGAAGATTGTCACGGCCATCACTGACCGGGATTCGTGGTTTGAGCTCAGGCCGCGTTATGCACGCCAGATGCTGACTGGTTTTGCCCGGCTGGACGGCTTTCCGGTGGGTATTGTCGCCAACCAGCCTAACTTCTATGGCGGCGTCATCGACACCCTGGCGGCCGACAAGACGGCGTGGTTCATCTCGCTCTGCGATTCGTTCAATGTCCCGCTCCTGTTCTTCCAGGACGTGCCGGGGTTCATGGTGGGATCAAAGGCCGAGCACCGGGGGATCATCCACGCTGGCGCCCGCATGATCCAGAACCTCGCCCGGGCGACGGTGCCGAAGCTGACGGTCGTGGTGAGGAAAGCCTACGGCGCGGGTTACTATGCCATGTGCGGGACCGCATTCGGGCCGCGGCGAATCTTCGGCCTGCCGTGGGCGGAGATCGCCGTCATGGCCTCTTCCCAGGTGGGGCAGGTGGTGTTCGGTGAAAAGCTTGCCGGTGCCGAAGGCGCCGCACGGGAGCAGATCGAGACCGAAATGCGCGAGACGGTCGAGCGGCATGATCGCACGGTCACGGTGGAGTATGCCGCCTCGCGCGGGTGGATCGATGAAATCCTTGAACCCGAGCAGGTCCGTCCGCGTCTGGCGGCCGAACTGAAACTTTCGCTCGACTCGCCCGTTATGATGCGTGAGGGCAAGCGCCCGGTGATGCCAGTTTGATGAATAACTACTCATTGACGGGACTGGTTCTGGTGCTGCTGCTGGCGGTGCCGGCGGCCGCCTCCACGAAGCCGGAGTTCGTGATAACCGAGCATCACACCCGCGGAGAGGCCCGCAACAGCCTCTTTGGCGACATCAACGGCGACGGTTTCACTGACATGGTGTCGGTGTCGAACGTGGTGAACGATGCCGCCCGCAAGCTGTATCGCTACCTGAACATTTTCATGGGGACGGCGGAGGGGCGGTTCCCCGAGAAGCCGGACCAGGTATTCCGTCTTTTTGACGAGGCGGTGGTGATTGATCTGGGCGAGGTGGACAGCCATTCGCCCGGCGAAGAAGTGGTGTTCGCGGTCCCGGACGGCGCCGTGTATCTGGCCTGGAAAGACGGCAAGCTGGACGAGACGCCCGTGCGGCTCGTCACGGAAACGACGATATTCCAGCGGGCCGACCCCACGCTGGCCGTATCGTGGGACTTCGTGCGCGACTGGAACGGCGATGGGACGCTGGACATCCTGCTCCCCGGTTTCCAGAAATCCGCGCTCTGGACCCGCAAGAACGGCACGTTTCAGCGCCAGCAGTATCTGGAGATTCCGCTGAGAACCCTCTGGGGCTCCCACTGGGAAAACGACGTGATCATCAACCGGGTTTCCCAGCTCGCCGTGCGTGGCTCCCTGGATATCCCCGATATCACGTACGGCGATATGACCGGCGACGGAATCGGCGACCTGACGAGCGTCCAGTTCGATTCGCTCTTTGTGTTCCGGGGGATGGGCGACGGCCGGTTCGAGGAGAAACCCCGCGAAATACGCCTCAACGTGTTCAGGCTGAGTGATTTCCTGAAATACTCGCGTCTCCAGGCGGTCACCCGGGTGTTCCTTGCCGATTTCAACAAGGACGGCCTGCTGGATGCCTGGACGACGCGCCTCAAGATCACCAACCTCGCCGCGATGGAAGTGGGGATGGAGACATCGGTATTCCTGAATGACGGCGGCAAGTTCCCGGCCAAGCCGGACAACTTCTGGGTAACGGACGGTTTTGCCGAGACGACCCGCCTGGGCGACTTCAACAATGACGGCTATCCGGACCTTGTGATCCAGTATTTCCCGTTCAGCATCACGCAGATCGTCCGGTTCCTCGCGCTGGGCACGCTGGCGATCCGCTACGAATATTACCATTTCGATCCGAAGACAGGCCGGTTCCCGGAAAAGCCCACGAATACCGACAGCTGGAGCTTCGCTTTCCGCACCAAGCCGACGAACTCGTCGTTCGGGGCGAGCTTCCTGTACTGGAACGATTTCAACGGTGACGGCAGGCCCGATTTCATGCAGGCGCGTGGGCCAGGCGAATTCACCATTGCGCTCTCGACCGCCCAGAAGTTCGGAGTGGAAGCGCACCACTACAAGGTGCCCTGCTCGTTCTTCATCTATTCCCTGGACCTGAACCGTGACCGCCGGGACGACATCGTGATCCGCTACGAGAACATGCCGGAGCGGAACAATATCATCACGATACTGAACTCTGTGGCGAAATAGCGGACGCTGGCCGCTCCCGCCGCCGGCAGGTAGGATTTCCCGTACGGAGTCCTCCCGCATTGTTTCGCTTGTACTGCCTGCCAGCCGCATTGATGGCGGTTTCCCTCATGTCCGGGTCCCTGTATGCACAGGCCCCGGCCGGGCCTGCCTCGCAGATGCGTCTGCGGATACCGGGGAATCCGGACAACCAGCGTCCGGAGGCCGTGTTCGAGTTTGACCGCATCCGGCCCGGACACTTCGACGAACTCCAGCAGGCGGTGAGCGGTCTGGGAGGAGCCATACGGGCACGGGATATCCCGTCCGCACGGAAACATTACGCCGATGTGGAACGGCTCTACCCGGACGATCCGGTGCTGCTGGGCCAGCTCAAGTCCTACCTTCTTCTCTATGAGGGGATGCAGCTTTACTTCGGCGAAGGGAAGCCGGCCGAGGCGATCCGCGTATTCGAGAGGCTGGACGCGCTGGGTCCGTCCTTCACCGACCACCTGAGGCCATGGGGAATGGCGAGCCTCCAGCTCGGAGACAGCTATTCCGCGGTGAAACACCTGCAAGCCTACGTGGACCGGGGAGGGTCGAGCCGCGGTTTTGCGGGCGCGCTCGGGCAGGTTTACCACGGCCGGAACCGGGACGATCTCGCCATCCGTTTCCTGCGCGAGCAGCTCCAGTATTCGCCGGGCGATCCCGGCGCCCGGGCGCTCCTTTCACGGATCGAGTCCGAGCAGACGATCAAGGGGAACTATACCGGCCGGGAGAGCGAGCATTTCCGTGTGGAGTTCGACGGCGCGGTGAATCTCGCCGCCGCTTACCAGCTTCTCCAGATCATGGAGCAGGCCTGGCGTGAGGTGGGGCGTCTGCTGGATCACACGCCACGGCAGAAGATCTCGATCATTCTCTTCACGGGCGGCAGTTACCGGCAACTGGCGGCAAAGGGATTCGCGCCGGACTGGTCCGGCGGGTTCTGGGACGGCCAGAAGATCCGGGTGCCGTCGGAGAAGGCGGCCTCGATTGATGCCGCCACCCGCAACACCCTGTACCATGAATACGTGCATGCCCTGATCCATGACCGGGCGGGTACGGGGTACAGCCGTATCCCGCGCTGGCTGCATGAGGGGCTCGCGCAGCTTGCCGAGCCGGATAACTCCACTTGGAAATGGAACAATTACAGGCCTCCGGCGGGCTGGATTCCGCCGTCGATTGCGATGCTGGGTACGATCGGCTGGAACTTTCTGGGGCCGGAGGCCGCCGCCCAGCTGTACCTGCAGTCGTTTTCCCTCGTGAAATACATGACGACGGCCTATCCCCGCCGGAATATACTGGCCCTGATCGATGCGTTCGCTGCCGGTGCGGAACTGGACGCCGCGTTCCGGCAGGTCTACGGCATCGATTCGGTCGAGATGCACAACCGCTGGTGGCGAACCATTGGCGGCGCAGAGGGCCTGAAGGGCAGGGCAAACTAGGGTGGAACTGGTGGATAACGCACTGGTGCTCCGTCTGTACGATTCGGGCGAATCGGACCGTATCGCCACCCTGCTGACCCGGGAAAACGGGAAACTCACCGCCATGGCGAAGTCGGCCCGTGCCTCCCGCGAGCGGTTCGGGGTGGCACTCGATCTTTATCGTGAGGTTCATGCCGCCTGGCGGCCGGGCCGGAGCGATCGCACGCTGCTGTTGCGGGTGGAAGCTTCAAGTCGCACACCGGCGGGGTTCCCGGACTTCGAGCGGCTGGCTACCGCTGCGCTCTGGGCCGATTTCGTGGACCGTTTTGCTCCTGCTGGGGAGCCGCTTCCCGGTCTGTATGACCTTCTGGTCCAGGGGCTTGACCTTCTCCGGGACCCGGCGATGAACGTGGCGGCTGTGAGGGTGGCCGTTTCGTTTGAACTGCTCGCCCGTGAAGGACTGGCACCGTCGTTCGGAAGGTGCGTCGAATGTGGCCGAAGCCTGGTCCGTACGGCATGGAAGTTCGTCCGGGCTTCGCGGGGACCGGTGTGCGGCTACTGCACGGCCGTGTCGAAGGAGGACCGGATATCGCCTGCCGCGCTGAAAAGTTTCGAGGTGCTGAGAACCCGTCCTCCGTCGCAGTGGAAGCGGTTGCGGGTGGAGCCGAGGCTGTTTGACGAGATCGACCGCTTCACCCTTGACCTGCTGGAAGAGGCAGCGGGCGCGCCGCTCATGGCGGCGCGGTTCGCCGCTGGCGGACAGGTCTCTCGGCGTGTTTGAAACGGAACCCGGAAGCGGGTATCCGGAAAGAAACGAATTCGGCCAGATCCAGGACGTAGAATTAAGGTGCAGGAACTCCGCTTCAAGCTTGTCAGCCGTGGCTCCGGGCAAAACAAGCTCCATGTCATCACCAACGTCACCAACGCTGCGGGGGCCGTTCAGTACTGCCTCATCCTGGTGATCGGCCGTTCCGGCCAGAAGCTGGCGCTTCAGGACCTGAAGCAGGCCAGTTCCGAAGATGTCGCGAACTACCTGCTGAACATCTTTAAATCCGACACGGAGACCTCGACTGTCCAGTTTGACCTGAACGAGGAGAATCTCGTCCAGGATCTGGTGGAGGGGGTCATCGTGCTGCTGGGGCGTAAGCTGCTGGGCCTTACCGAGGACCATCCGGTTGCACAGGTCGAAAAGGCCCGGCAGTACATGACCAATGCGAAGGGCAGCACAGCCTGGGCCGGCCTGATCAAGCCGGGCAAAAGCGCCGCGCCGGGAACGAAAGCCCCGCCGGCGAAGACTGCGGTGCCCCGTCCGGGCAATCCGGCCCTGAGCCGCTCACCAGCCGGAGACGAGCCATCCCTCGATTCCATCCTGGGGGGCGACAGCCCGCTTGGAAACCTCGGCGAGCCGGAAAAGCAGAAGCTCGAAAAGCTGGAAAACGTGCCGGGGGTTGAAGGCAAGCTCGTCCGGTTCACGACCCGCTATTCCAAACTGATTCTGGAAATGTCCGAGCGGGTGAAGGCGGCACCCAAGGGCGATCTGAAGTCCTACGCTGCCATCGCCCGCAACTTTGCGCCGGGAGTCGCCCAGGTCGCTGCCGAGGCGACGTCGCTTCCGCCGGAGTATTTCGTTTCGCAGTCGGCTGCAAAGGTGGAGAAGGCCCTCAACCAGCTTTACATCCACCGCCTCACGTTCAACCTCCCCGAAATCCGCGACAAGGGAAAGGGAGACCTGTCGAAAATCCTGACGATGGACCTGAGCGGAGCCAGGAAAACCGAGTCGCACTCCATCACGGTGGATTTCCTGTTCCAGAAGCGGTTTGGCGTGCCGCCGGAACTGGGCGACACGCTCCGGGACCTGCTCCGGTTTTCCTGGGGAATGCCGGTCGCGTGCGACGAGAGCTTTCCCTATGTCACCCGCAAGGTGGATCTGACGAAACTCTATTACGTGTACTCCGGATCAGCCCGGCCGATGGACACGGACATTTTCTTCTTCCGCGAACTCGATGGCCGGTGCGGGATGGTTTATGTGCCCTATCAGTACCTGGGTACGGGAATCCTGAACGCGCTGCTGTTCGATTTCTTCAGCCGTCCGTGGCAGCAGGGCAGATAGCTGCAGATATCAGGCGGTGCCGCGAGCCTGGGAGCCCTTCAGTTTCTGGGCCATCTGGAAATCTGCCAGCATGAAGTTGACCAGCCTTGCGTCGTTGAAGATGTTGAGCTTGGGCGCGAGGTTCTTCGCGTACTTGTCGAAATAGAGAAGCTGCTTGGTGATCAGGACGAATTCGTTGGGGAGCCGCATCCTGTGCTTGACCGACACGCGCATGACGTCAGGAAGGACCTCGCCGATCTTGAGATTTGAAAAGCTGGTCGTCAGCCATGGCCCGTAGCAGCCTTCCAGATCCTTGGCCATCTGTTCCACATCGACCTTCTGGCTCACGCTTCCCATGTCGACCAGCACCTGTGCCAGCTTGCTGAAGTTCCCGCGCTGGAAGGCCATGATGTATTCCATCACCATGACCTTCTTCTGCTCGTCGAACCGGCCGATGATGCCGAAGTCGAGGAACCCGATCCGTCCGTCGTGCAGGAGCATCAGGTTCCCGGCGTGGACATCGCCGTGAAAGAACCCGTGCAGGATGATGCACTGGAACCAGCCGCGGAGGCCCGCGACGAGCTTTTCCTCGCTGTTGTAAGGCGAGGCGAGGATGCCTTCGTAGTCGTCCACCCGCCAGCCCTTGAACCGCTCCATCGTCAGGACGCGCTTGGTGGTATAGTCCCAGTAGACAAGCGGTGCGACCACGGAGGAGTTGTCGGCGAGCTTCATGATCTCGTTGAACTGGTCCATGTTCCTGCCTTCAAGACGGAAATCCAGTTCCTGGACGATCGTGCTGCGGAAATCCTCCACGACGCCGACCGGATTGGCCAGTTCGGCATGGGGCACGACAGCCTGGATGATCCGGGCGATAAGGCCCATGATCTTCATGTCGTTCACGACGCGCTCCTCGATATGGGGGCGCTGGATCTTGACGACCACTTCCTCGCCGCTGGAGAGCGTGGCGAAATGGACCTGGGCGATCGAGGCGGCGGCGATCGGCTTCACCTCGAAGGTCCGGTAAACCTGCTTGAACGGACGGCCGAACTCCTCCTGCAGGATGCGTTCGACCTCATGGAACGAGAACGGCGGAACCCGGTCAAGGCATTTGCGGAACTCCTCGGAGTAAGCCTTGGGGAAAAGCCCCTCGCTGGAGGCAATGATCTGCGCCAGCTTGATGTAGGTCGGTCCGAGATCCTCGAAAGCCTTGCGCATCAGGACCGGTGTGGTCAGCGGAAAATAGTTCCGCCCCGTCAGCAAGAAACCGATCCGCCGGACCATGAGCATGTCGGCGAGCTTGATCAGGGCATATTTGAGGAAAATGTAAACGGTGACGATAAAGCGCCAGATCATTGAGTTCCCGTCTCGCTGGGCGGAGTTGTCCCGGTTGCCCGGTCAGAAGGCTCCGGAGCGGCAGCCGCTTGTATAACCTAAGCGTCAACTAAAAAAAATCAGCCGTGCTTTCGGCCAGATACACGCTTGCCGGGGCCGGGGGTATTGCCAGCGGGGCGGTTCCGTAGCACTACTGGTAGCTGTTGGCAGGCGCGCAAGGCCGTTCCGGTGCGGAACGGTTCAGGGAGGCGGGGCCTGCCGCAGACATACAGGTTTGAAATTCCCCTGGGGCGTACGTGAACAGACCGTTACAAGTTCTCTGAGCCTATTCCAAATTCCTGGGAGTTGTTCCAGCCGGCGCCGGGGAGGCCGCTGACCGCTTGCGGTCCGGGCGGGAACCCATATCGGATGCCGGTTTACGACGCCCACCTGCTAACAGCGGGTCTCAGGAACACGACGGCAGCACGGCGTTCTGGGGGTATTATCCGCAATCATGCCCCGTGTCCCGGTTGCAACCGCTTCCGGCCACGGGGTATACTTTTTCCGGTTCGGCCACCGGATTTTCCGGGCGGCCAGTAATGACAAAGACCTTGACCGAATGACAGGAATCGTTGCGATTTTCGTGCTTCTGGCAGTCTTCTGGACTGCGGTGGGCGCGTTCGTCCGTGCGGACCAGGATGGGCTTGAGGGGGCGCTGGCGCAGCCGGCCGCTCCCCGTTCCGGCATCATCCCGGGCCGCTTGCCGGCTTATCATGCAAAACAGCGCCGCACCTGGGTGCGGCCCGCCTCACCACCCGGAAGTTCCGGCCGCTTTGGCGGCCTGCGGTGCTGAGTCCCTTTTGCCTGGTGCACCAGTAGTTCCGGCGTTTCCTCCTTCGTGAAAGGTCTGTCAGCCTAGGACCGGCGTTCGGTTTTGCGACAAACCGGGCGGGGTCCGGGGCGGAAAGGCCCTGGCAGAAGCGATGGTTACCGCGTCCGAATCCAAGGCGGCCCTCCGGAACCGGTTCCGGCGCGAAATCCCACCTCCGGATCGAACCGTGTCGGGTTCCATCTCCGAACGCCTGACGGGCATGGAAACATTGCGATCTGCCCGGACGGTGGCGCTCTTTTGCGCCGCCCAGCCGGAGCCCGATCTCACGGCCGTTGCAGTCGAAATAGAGAGCCGGGGTGCCCGGCTCGCCTGGCCACGTGTCACCGGTGAAGGACAGATGGAGTTCCGGGCGGCGAAAGCATCGGGACCGTTTGTGGCAGGGGCGTTCGGGCTGAGGGAGCCCGCACCGGCGGCCGAACTGGTCCCGCTGGCGGAAATAGACGTGCTGCTGGTACCGGGGCTTGCGTTCGATCTCGCCGGCTACCGGCTGGGGCGCGGCAAGGGATTTTATGACCGGGTTCTCGGCGATGCCGGATTCCGGGGTGTGAGCGTTGGCGTGGCGGCCGATGCCTTCGTTGTGGATGAACTGCCCCGTGAGGCGTGGGACCGGCCGGTTCACCGGCTGGTGACCGAGACCCGCGACCTGCGAATCCGGAAACAGCAGGGAGATTGAGTGATGGAATATCTGGTGCCGGCGGGGGCCGGCGTGGCGGGACTGATACTTGGTGTGGTGGGTGTGATGGTGCTGGGCCGGAGCCGTGAGCAGAAGATGCTCGGCGATGCCCAGCGGCTGCGCGAGGACATGGTGAAGAAGGCCGAGATGCGGGCGCGGGAGATCGAGAAGGAGATCGTCGAGAAGGCCCGTGACAAGGCCCAGCGCACGCGGGAGGAACTCGAACGGGATGCCCGCGACGCCCTGAAGGAAGCGGAAAAGTCCGAGCGCCGGATGCGGGACAAGGAACGCGACGTGCAGGACCGTCTGGACCGGCTTCAGCGCGAGGAGCGGGATCTCAAGACGCAGCAGGAAAACCTGAAACGCACCGAGGCGGGTTATGCCGACCGGCTGCGGTCGCTGGAGACGCAACAGGTGGCCGTAAAGGAAAAGCAGACGGCACTCCAGAAGCAGCTGGAACAGGTGGCCTCGCTGACGGCCGAGGAAGCCAGAAAGCAGCTTCTCTCATCGGTCGAGGAAGACGCAAAGCTGGAGGCGGCCCGTATTGCCCGCCAGCTTGAGACGCAGGCGAAGGAGAAGGTCGAG
The DNA here is from genome assembly GCA_026129095.1 of Deltaproteobacteria bacterium. Taxonomy (NCBI): domain Bacteria; kingdom Pseudomonadati; phylum Myxococcota; class Myxococcia; species Deltaproteobacteria bacterium. The sequence continues at coordinate 14,125 of JAHCIT010000011.1, read as the reverse complement.
GAGAGCGCCAAAAAGATCATCGCCCTCGCCATCAACCGCTATTCGGGCGACTATGCCGCCGAACGCATGGTCAGCGTCGTCAAGATACCGGGCGACGAGATCAAGGGCCGCATCATCGGCCGCGAGGGGCGCAACATCCGCGCCCTGGAAGTCGCCACCGGCATGGACTTCATCATCGATGACACGCCGGAGACGATCGTCATTTCCGGCTACAATCCGCTCCGGCGGGAGGTGGCCAAGCGGTCGCTGGAGAAACTGATCGCCGACGGCCGTATCCATCCGGCCCGGATCGAGGAAGTGGTCGCCAAGTCCGAGCGCGAGGTGGAGAAATCCTGCAAGGAGGCCGCCGACCAGGCGGTGATGGACCTCGGACTGACAGGTGTCCATCCCGAAATCCTCAAGCTGCTGGGTTCCCTCAAATACCGGACCAGCTATACGCAGAACCAGCTCACCCATTCGATGGAGGTGGCCTTCCTGTGCGGGATCATGGCTTCCGAGCTGAAGCTCAACGTGCCTGTCGCCCGCCGCTGCGGCCTGCTGCACGATATCGGAAAGGCGGTTTCGCATGACGTGGAAGGGCCGCACGCCTATATCGGCGGCGACCTGCTGAGAAAATACGGCGAGAAGGAGGACGTGATCGTGGGCGTTTCCTGCCACCATGACGACGATCCGCCGACCATCTGGGCCGCCATCACCCAGGCCGCCGACGCCCTCTCGGCTGCCCGGCCGGGCAGCCGCCGCGAACAGATGGAATCGTACGTAAAGCGGGTCGAGTCGCTTGAGAAGATCGCCAGCAGCTTCCCCGGCGTCGAGCGCAGCTATGCCGTGCAGGCGGGCCGGGAACTCCGGATCATGGTGGACAACAGCAAGGTGTCGGACGACGAGGCCTATGCGCTCTCGAAGGAAATCGCGAAGAAGATCGAGGCCGAGGTCACTTACCCTGGCCAGATCAAGATCACGGTATTCCGCGAGACGCGGGCGACGGAGTTTGCGAGGTAACCGGTCCGGAAACAATGAAACTCTTTTTTTCAGGCGATATTTTCGGCCCGGCGGGGCGCAAGGCGTTCCGGACGCTGCTTCCGGGCGTGATCCGCGAGTTCGGGGTTGACGTGGTGGTGGCCAACTGCGAGAACGCCGCCACCGGTCACGGCATTACGCCGGATATATACAGGGAACTGGTGCAGGCCGGGGCTGACTGTCTGACAAGCGGTAACCACATCTTTGACCGGCACGAGATCATCGACCCGATGGACCGGGGCGACTGCCCGCTGCTGCTCCGGCCGGTGAACTATCCCTCGCGTACGCCGGGGCGGGGCATGACGGTGATCGATGCCCCCGGCGGGGTGAAAATCGGGGTCGTTTGCGTGATGGGCGCGGTTTTCATGAACCCGGTTCCTGCGGATCCATGGGAAGCAGTGGACCGGGCGCTGGAGGGACTCCGGAACGAGACTCCCTGTATCCTGGTGGACATGCACGCCGAGACGACCTCCGAAAAGCAGGCAATGGGGGTTTTCTGTGACGGCCGGGCGAGCGCCGTGATCGGCACCCACACGCACGTGCAGACGGCCGACGAGCGGATATTGCCCGGCGGGTGCGCCTATATTACCGACGCAGGGATGACCGGCCCCTACGATTCGGTGATCGGCATGAATGCGGAGATTTCAGTCCGCCGGTTCGTGCGCAAGATTCCCGAAAAGGGCGAAATGGCCGGCGGTGGCGCCCGCCTGTGTGGCGTGGTGCTGGACATTGACACGGCGACCGGGCAAAGCCGGTCCATCGTGCGGGTGAACCGCCCGCTGGACGGTGGCCGGGAAGAAAAGAAAACCGCGTGACCACGGACGAAACCAGGCTGAATGACGCGCAGGAGCGCGACTTCCTGCGCCAGTGGGAACTGATCTGCCGCGGGGCGGTGGAGATCGTTCCGGAGCCGGAGTTGAAGGAAAAGCTTCGCCGCTCCGTCGCCACGGGAAAGCCGCTCCGCGTGAAGGCCGGGTTCGATCCGACGGCTCCGGACCTGCACCTAGGCCACACGGTTCTCATCCACAAGATGCGGCATTTCCAGGAGCTGGGGCATACGGTGGTTTTCCTCATCGGTGACTTTACCGGAAAGATCGGCGACCCGACGGGGAAGAACGAAACCCGTCCGCCGCTTTCGGAAGACGAGATCAGGAAGAATGCCGAGACCTACAAGGCGCAGGTATTCAGGATCCTCGATCCGGCAAAAACCGAAGTCCGTTTCAATGGCGAGTGGATGGACAGGATGTCCGCGAGTGACATGGTGAAACTCGCCGCCCACTACACGGTTGCGCGCATCCTGGAGCGGGACGACTTCAGCAAGAGGTATCTGGGCCACACGCCGATCCACATTCACGAGTTCCTGTATCCGCTGGTGCAGGGGTACGATTCAGTGGCACTTCAGGCAGACGTGGAGCTGGGCGGAAACGACCAGAGGTTCAATCTCCTGGTGGGTCGCGCCCTTCAGGAGTCCTATGGCCAGCGGCCCCAGTGCATCCTGACGATGCCGCTCCTGGAGGGGATCCGGGGCATCGAGAAGATGTCGAAGTCGCTCGGCAACTACGTCGGCATCACCGAACCCCCGTTCGAGCAGTTTGGCAAGCTGATGAGCATTTCAGATGACCTGATGTGGAAGTACTACGAGCTTCTCTCGGCCGAGCCTTTGGATGAGATTGCCCGGCGCAAGACGGGCCACCCGATGGATGCCAAGAAGTCCCTCGCCCGCGAGATCGTGACCCGCTATCACGGCGGGGAAGCCGCCCGGAAGGCGCAGCAGGACTGGGAAGCCCAGTTCTCCAAGGGCGAGACGCCGGAAGATATGCCGGAGTTTTCCTTCACCGGCGGACGGGATCTCGCTGACCTGATGGTCGAGGCGAAGATAGCCGAGTCTAAAAAGGATGCCCGGCGGAAGATCGAGGCAAATGCAGTCACTGTCAACGGGGAAAAGGTGACGAATGTGAAGCAGCGCTACGACCCGCCTGCCGACCTCGTCATCAAGGCCGGGAAACGTTCCTGGGCAAAAGTAAAACTGGGCTAGGTTACTTCCTTGCGGCCAGTTCTTCGTACAAACGCCCCAGCGTGTCGCACAGCCGTTCGATGGAAAAATTAGATGTCACATGACGGCGGGCGGCCGCACCGAGCCGCATGCGAAGTTCTGTATCGTCGAGCAGCATCATTATCTTCTCCGCGAGTGCGGCGGCATCGCCCTTCGGCACCATGAAGCCGGTCTCGCCCCCGATCACCACGGTCTGCACTGCGCCCACATCGGTCGAAACCGCGGGCAGGCCCGCTGCCCCGGCCTCGATCAGGGTCACCGGTGTTCCCTCGTTGTCCGATGTGAGTGCGATGATATCGAGGCCGGCATAGATCGGTGCGGTTCTCGTCTGGAATCCCATGAAGTGAACCTGGTCCGGAATGCCCGACGCCCGTGCCAGTTCCTGAAGCTCCGTTTCCAGTTCCCCGCCGCCCACGATAACGAAATCGGTATCGGCGCGTTTCCCGGCAATCATCCGGGCCGCTTCGAGAAACATCGCGTGGTTCTTGATCCGCGTCAGCCGCCCGACGATGCCGACGAGCTTTTTCCCTGAATCGACGCCGAGCGACTGCCGCAGGGCGAGCCGGGCCTTTTCCCGGCCTTCACCCGACGCCTCGACGAAAGGCCCGAGGTCCAGTCCCAGCGGCACGACGAGGATTTTTGCGGGATCACACAGCCGGTATTTTTCGGTCATCTCGATCCGGAGCTGGTCGCCGACGACAAAAATCCGGTGGGTAATCAGGGCAAGCAGCTTTTCCGTCCAGACCACGAGGCGAGAGACCAGCGGGGAGAAATACCCGTGAAACACATGACCGTGGAACGTGTGGATTCTCACCGGCACACGGGCGATAAAGGCCGCGATCCGTCCCAGAAGGCCCGCCTTCGACTTGTGCGTATGCACCACGTCCGGCCGCTCGCGGCGGAGCAGGCCGACGAGCTGGAAAAAGACCAAAAGGTCGTTCCAGGGAGAAATGCTCCTGCCCAGCGACGGCAGGTATTTTTCCTTTATGTTCCGGCCCTTCAGGAGATAGCTCATGTCACCTTCGTCAGGGCCGATCTCGCCGCGGACGAGCAGTGTCTCGAACCGGCGTCCGTCGTTCAGCCGCTCGCTGGTCAAGGTGACATGAATGGCCGGGCCACCCACGTTCATGCGGTCGATGATCCTGACGATCCTGAGCGGACGGCTCATGACCGGATTCTCCGGAGCCAGTGGTCCAGCACGATCAGCGCCCAGATCACCTGCTGGCCGCCGTCCCGGCCGTCCATGTGGGTCTTCCACAGGAGCCGCACAGCATCGGAATCGACATGGTCATGGAGCGGGCTCTGCCGGTCGAACAGGCGGGCGGCGGCCCACTCCTGCAGGACACCCCGCAGCCATTTGTGGATAGGCACTCCGAAGCCGTGCTTCCGGCGGTGCAGGACCGGATTCGGGAGAAACCCCTCGTAGGCCTTCTTCAGCCACCGCTTGAGCGCGAGTCCCCTGGCGAGTCCATCGGCCGGAAGGGTCAGGCCGGTTTCGATCACGTCCTTCGCCAGAAACGGCGAGCGGAGTTCGAGCCCGTGGTTCATGGTCATCCGGTCGGTCTTCACCAGCAGGTCGTCAGGCATATAGCTCTCGAAGTTCGCCGCCAGCATGTCATGGATGACGGAGCCTGAACCTGGAGTGGAACCTGCCGGCCAGGGAAAGAGGGAAGCGAAGCCGGCCGGTTCCGTCATGTACCGGCGCGCCTGTTCCGGGGGCTGGATCGCCTGCCACCTGAGGAGCCGCTCGGCGGCCGGATGGATTCCATCCCGCAGAAGCCGCCGCAGCCGGTCGCCGCGGTTCCCGTAGCCGCCCGTGTCCGGCACGAGCGGGGCAAGTGGCGAGAGCAGCCGCCGGACGGCAAGGGGTATCCGCTCGGTCAGCAGGATACCGGCGAACCGCTCGTAGCCGCAGAACACCTCGTCCCCGCCGTCGCCGCCCAGTGCCACGGTGATATGGCGGCGGGCATGTTCGGCCAGCGACCAGGTGGCGATGGCCGATGAATCGGCCATCGGTTCATCGAGGGCGTTCAGGGTCGATTCGACGATGGCCTCGCTCACGCCAAACATCTGCTCATGATGATGGGTGTTGAGCAGCCGTCCGATCTCGCGGGCCCACGGGCTTTCGTCGTAACCTTCGCCCTCCCGGAAGCCGATCGAGAAGGTGTTGATCTCGTCCACCCCGGCCTGCCGCATCTCGTAGACGATGATGGAAGAATCAATTCCGCCGGAGAGGAACGCGCCGAGCGGCACATCGGCTTCAAGTCGGGACTGGACCGCGAGCTTCATTGCCCGGCGGATGCAGGGTAGGGCTTCCCGTTCCGGCAGATGCACGGGGGTGAACCGGGGCCGCCAGTACCGCTGCTGATCCGTGATCCGGCCGTTTTCGATGCGGAGCCAGCTTCCGGGCGGAACCAGCCCGATACCCTTGAGGATTCGCGGTTCCCGTGCATAGCCGAGGGTCAGGTATGACCATAAGCCCGCCGGGTCCACCGGCGGCACTTCGGGCAGGAGTGCCAGCAGGGAGTAAACCTCGCTGGCGAACGCAATGCCGGGACTGCCAGGGCCAAGCGGGTTCTCGCTGAAAAACAGGGGTTTCTCGCCTGCGGGATCGCGCACCAGGAACAGCGACCGGTCTGCGTGCCTCCACAGGGCGGCGGCGAACATGCCATCCAGCTTGATGAAGGCATCCGTGCCCCGCCGTGCGAATGCTCGAACCAGCACCTCTGTATCCGAGCGGGTCGTGAAGGTCTCCCCCTCGGGGGCGAGTTCCTGCCGGAGTTCACGGTGGTTGTAGATTTCACCGTTGTAGGCGGCAGTGACACGGCCCCCGGAATCCGTAAACGGCTGCGCGCCGCCCGTGCGGTCGATCACGACCAGCCGGCGGTGGCCAAGTGCCAGCCCCTCCTGCGCGTAGTAGCCCTCGTCGTCCGGCCCCCGGTGGGCGATGCGGCTGGCCGCCGCCCGGACCCGCCGCTGGAGTTCGGCGGAATCCGCACCGGGCACGAACATGCCGGCGATGCCACACATCAGGCGAGTACCTCGCGGTAAAGCTGCTCGATCCGGCGGACATTGGACTGCAGGTTGAACTCCCGGGCGACTGTCTCGCGGGAGGCGGCTCCCATCTTTTTCCGGAGCGCAGGATCGGCGAGCAGTCTGGAGAGAGCACCAGCCGCTTCCAGATCGTCTGTCACGAGAAAGCCGTTCTCGCCATCCCGGACGAGAGTTCCTACGGAGGCAATCCGTGTGGCGATGAGCGAGCACCCTCCCGCGCCGCCTTCGAGCAGCGCCATGGGGAGCCCTTCGGTTCGGCTCAGGAGAAGCACAATGTCCGCCCGTGCGCATAGGGCCGGGATATCGCGCCGCAGGCCGAGGAGATGGATGCGCTTCGCATGTGGAGAGGCGTCACGGGCGGCGGCAAGGGAAGCGGCCAGTTCGCCGCCGCCCGCAAATACAAGATGCGCGTTGGCTGAAGAACCGGCCTTTTCGACCGCCCGCTCAAACACGTTCAGGGTTTCCAGCGGCCGCTTGAGTTCGATCAGGCTCCCGAGCACCAGAACCACCGTGGCGTCAGGCGGGATGCCATCCAGAGCGGCGGGCCGGGCGGAGACGAAGCGATCCAGTTCGACGCCGTTGTTCACGAGCTCGGTTCGCCGTGCGGTCCGGCTGTCGGCCGCCAGCGATGATCCCACGGCGATGACGAGATCCGCCCTCGGCCAGGCGAGCCGGGCGATCCGTGCGGTGAGAGGGCGCATCGACTCCGGCTGGGAATGGTTCGTGGCGACGACCTTCGTGCCCGTTCCCCTGGCGGCAAGAACGGCCCACAGGGAGGGCACCGGAAGATGGGCGTGGATCAGCGTGATCTGCTCTCGGCGAATCCAGCGGAAAAGCTCCCACAGGCTGAAAGGGTCGTTCGCATGGCCGGAAGGAGCGAACCGGACCGGTTCAAATCCGCCGGACCGGAACTCCGGTTCCAGGTCGGCCGGTTTCCCCAGATAGCCCAACCGGTAGTCGAACTGCGACCGGTCCCAAAGGCGGGAACTGTTCAGGACGAGGGTCTCCGCGCCACCGATACCCAGCGTCTTGAGCAGCACGAGCACACGCGGTCGCTGGCTGCCGGTCATCGTTCCGCCGCCTTGTGGATGATCTCCGACCAGAGGGGCACATACCGGCGCAGGTCGTATTGCGTCTCTGCCCGGTCGCGCCCTGCCACGGAAAGCTGCGTGTAAAGGCCCGGATCGCCAAGCAGGCGGTCGAATGCCTCGGTCCACTCCCGGGTGGTCGATGCAAGGAGCCCCGCCTTTCCGCCGTCGAGCGCGTCCACGTTCATGCCTACCGGAGAGGCGACGACCGGAACGGCAGCGGCAAAATACTGGATGATCTTGGTGCCGCACTTGCCCCGGCTCCATTCGTCGTCGGTGAGCGGCATGATGCCGATGTCGAACTGTTCGATCTCGGCAAGTTCGGTCTCGGCGCGCCAGATACGCTGTTCCAGCGGCACCCCCTCCCAGCTGAGGGCCGTGGCTCCGACCGTGCGGAAAACGATCTGCCGCCGGGCGGCGATCCCCCGCAGGGCTTCCTTGACGAGTCCCAGGTAAAACGTCGTGAGGGGCGAGCCGATCCAGCCGATGACGATGGGCCGTCCGGCAGGGAGCCGCCGCGGGGCAGGGCGGGGCCAGGCGGAAAGATCGAGGCAGGTGGGGATCACCTGCACATTTGGGTTCCACTCCCGGATGCGTCCGGCGAGATAATGGTTCCCAGCGACGACGGTATGCGCCATACGGGCCAGGCTTTCCAGCTTGCCGTCGGTTCCCAGCAGCTTGCTGCGCCATCCTTCGGGATGTCCGGGCGGGCGCAGGTCAATGGCGTCGTCCACGTCGAGAATGAGCGGCCGCCCGCTTTTGGCATACAGCCATTCGATCCACGGCACCATGTGGTTGACGAAATCCCGCTGGATCACAATGACATCGTTCAGGGCAGCGGTTTCCACGATCCCCGTCATCCGCTGAAGAGCGGTACGCGCATACCCGATCGTGGTGGCTTCAGTGTTGGCGGGGTCCACCGTGATCTGGAGTCCCTCGGCTGCCAGGTAGTTCACGTACGAATAGACGCGGAGCCGGGCGCTGGCACCCTGCTCGTCCGTCTGGGTCAGGAACCGGACGCGGATGGGTTTAGGCCGGGTAGTCACGTGGGTCGATCTTTTCCAGTTTCGGATCGTATCCGCGGCCGATCGCCACGGCGGTCCGGAACTTTTCAGCGAGGACATCCCTCAGCCACGGCCGGGTCGTGGCGGCCCGGAGAAGATTGAGCAGTTCGCGGCCCGCGAGCTTTGGCGCGAGCAGCGAACCCCAGCCCTCGTTTTTCAGGTGGAGCCAGAGCCGGTTCCGGTAAAGCAGCTTCTCCTGCTCCGGCCGGGCTCCCAGGGAACCGTAACGCTGATGATAGGCTTTTGCGCCGGGTATGAAAACCGCGCTCCATCCGAGCCGTCGCGCCCGCCATGAGATATCCACGTCCTCATAGTAGGCGAAAAAACGCCGGTCGAAATAACCATGCTCCGGGTCTTTCACTGCCGCGAGCCAGTCACGGTGGTAAAGCGCGACCGCGCCGCTCGGGCCGAATACCGGACCGGCGGTCTGATGAGCCGCTCCGGGGGTTTCCCCCCGGTGCCGATCAATAAAAAGTCCCGTGCGGGCATTGAACCCGATGCCGGTCGTATCAATCCGGCCCGTTGGCTTCATAGTCTCATCGAGATGGAGAACCAGTGGCTGAACGGCACCCATTTTCATTTCCGGGTCGAGGGCCGGAAAGGCGGACTTAAAGAAGTCCGGGTCCAGCAGGGCATCGGAATTGAGGGCGAGATAGGCGGTGATCTCCGGATTGGCGAAGGCTGCCTCAATAAGCCGGTTATGGGCTTCGGCAAAACCGGTATTGACCGGCGACTTGAGGAGAACCGCTTCCGGCCAGTTCTGTGCGATCCAGCCGGCCGAATCGTCGGTACTACCGTTATCGAAAAGCAGGACAAGGCGGGGCTGTGTGCTTAGGGCGGAAAGGCTTTGCTTCAGGCCCGGCAGGAGATTCCGGTTGTTCCATATCGCTATGCCAACGGCGCAAGGCACGGTTTCGGTGTGACCTAGCGCACTGGAATTGCCTGAAAAATTCTGTTCTTTCAGCATGTTAGTTGACTACAGGGGCATATTACCTGATAATTTATGCGTTCTGGTCCTTCGCCCCTACTGTAGGCCTGTCTGGAAGGTGGTTCCAGACGGGGCGTTTCGGTTGTGGTGTTCTTCTGTCCTTCCCTTACTGGGGCCCGGTTGCCCCTGACAGGGATTGTGCCGTGCTGCGGGAACAGGCGGGAAACAGATGCAGTTGACGAATGTTGCACCGGGATGTGTTCACCTCAAAAGGGGTGACCTCACCGTCTTGTTCGGATGCCCGAACGAGATTCTCAAGGTAATCCTCCAGAAAAAGCTGACCATGCCGTCGGCGATCGTGCTGCCGGACACCTTCCACAAGGACGGCTCCTCGCTCGTCGCGGTCGAGTTCCCGTTTTACCACTTCGTGTTCGTGCAGGGCGCGCTGGCGAGCGGCCGGAAAATGCGCATTTACGGAACCCGGTCTCAATGCAACCGCATCCGTGAAATGCTCAGGATCACGCTGCTGGGGCCGACGGACGAGGAGATGCGAGCCTGGAAGGTTCCGCCTTCGGTGCGGAAATACCTCCGGGCCGATCTGGACTATCTGGCCGTCAAGCATGCCGACGGTTCCATCCGGCAGATCGACGATTTCATTGATTTCGTCGAATTCCAGGGTTCCCACGCCGCGTTGCTGATCGATGACGAGGACAATCCCCTCTACGTGAGAAAGCTCGGCGACGACCGGTTCGCGCTGCTCGGCGCCGAGGACGGCCGCGATGTGATCGAAACGGTCGAGATACCGCTCGACCAGCCCATCGAACCGCCCTATTCGACGCCCATCGCCCAGAGCGCGCAGTTGCCATCGATCCTGGCCGTGGACCTTCTGGGCGCCTCCAATGGGTTCGACCCGAACTTCCCGACGACCTGCTATCTGCTGTGGCTGTCCGGCGTGGCCGTCCTGTGGGACTGCCCGGCATTCACTCACCACCAGCTCAAGCAGCGCGGGGTTTCGAAGGAGTCGGTCAAGGCAATCATCGTCACCCATGTCCACGACGACCACCTGAACTTCCTGGAGTTCCTGCTCGACAAGCACCGGCCGCTCGTCATCTCCACGCCGGAGATATTCGAATGCCTGCTCATCAAGATGGGCGCGATCCTGGGCGAGAGCCCCGGTTCGATCCGCGACTACATGGACTTCATGCCGGTGCCGGTGGACGAGCCGGTGCGGCTTTTCGGCGTCGATTTCCGGTTCTTCTACGGGGTCCATTCGATCCCCGCGCTCGGCGCCGAGATGTCGGTCCGCGACAAGGACGGCAAGCTGCATAGCGTCTATATCTCCGGCGACACGCTTCACCACCGGGGCCTGGACGAGATGCACGGGAAGGGGCTCCTGGAGGCTGCCCGCCGGGACCAGCTCAAGAGCTTCCTTGGCAAGCGGTACGATCTTCTGGTGATGGATGGCGGCGGGGAGCCCATTCATCTCGATCCCAAGGATTTCGCCGGTTCCGACCAGAAGCTGGTGGTCACGCACCGGTCCACCTATGACGGGAAACTCGGGCCCAATTCGGTTGTCGCCCGGCCCGGCGATTCGTTCCAGGTGGTTCCGGCCGATACGGTGCACCCGTTCCATGTCCTTGGTATTCTGGAATCGCTCAAGCTGTTCGATATCCGTAACCGCTACTGGATCGACATCATCCTGACCCGCGGGACCGTCCGGAACGTGCAGAAGGGGGAGACCATCGTTCGTGAGGGAACCCGCGGGGACACGTTCTATTTCGTGCTTGCGGGTTCATTCGACGTGACCGTCGCCGGCACGCGGGTGGCCGAGCTGGAGCGCGGCGACTTCTTCGGCGAAATCGCCATCCTCCAGCAGATGGAGCGCACCGCCTCGGTGACGGCGGCGTCGGCCTCGACGGTGTTCGAGCTGCCAGGCGATCTCTTCATGGAGTTCGTGGCGGAAAACGGGCTCGAACAGACATTCATGAAGCTCTGGGCCCACCGCAAGGCGATCAAGGAAGTGGAGCTGTTCGCCGGGCTGGATGCCTCGGCGATCCACCGGATCTCGCTCGTCGCCGAAACGCTGGTCTTCAAGCCCCGCCAGACGATCGTCGGCGAGACGGAAGTCGCCAAGGCGCAGAATATCTACATCATCCAGGAAGGCTCGGTTCGTCTCAGCCAGGGAGGCAAGCCGCTCAAGGACGAGCGCGGCCGCCCGCTGGAACTGGGCCCCGGCCGGTATTTCGGCAAGAACGTGAGGATCGCTGGCGTGCAACTGGCCCGGTACCGGGCCACGACCGAAGGCGGCTGCCGCGTTCTGGTCATCTCCCGGGACAAGCTCCGCGCCCTCGAGCAGGAGATGCCGGTCATCCGGCACCGGATCCGGCTCGTGATGGGGAACGAAACGGCCGGAGTCCGCAAGACTGCCCGCAACGGTGCGGCGCCGCGCCGGGCTGCATCCGCCCGCCGGTAGGAAGGTCATTGCCGGTTGCCCCTCGCGTCCGGGGCCGGATATAGTGCAGTTTCAGGCGAGGGTGCTGGCGGGGGGTTTCGATGAACCTCGATGGTGATGCGACCGGAGTCGCGGAACTCAAGAAAATGGCCGCGGCCAACAAGGACTTCCTCAAGTTCCTGATCAAGGAAGTCCGCACATCGTTCGAGGGTTTCGCCGAGTTCAAGGGCACCGATGGCGTCCGGTACAAGCTGGTCCGTGACGGGCTTAATCCCGACCACCTGACCGTCCAGAAAATCGGCTGATGGCGGTCTCGCGAGGCCGCCAGCCGCCTTCCCCGGCATAAGCTCCTTCTCCCCTTGCCTATGGCTCCACTCATATCGGTTCGTGAACTGGAAAAGAGGTTTGACGCGCTGGAGATCGTCCGGGCGATCAGCTTCGATATCGCGCCGGGTGAATGTGTTGGCCTGCTGGGGCCCAACGGCGCGGGAAAGACTTCCACGCTCAAGATGCTCGTCGGGCAGATGTTCCGCACCGGTGGCGAGGTGGAGGTATTCGGCATCGACCCGGAACGTCACCCGGTTGACGTGAAGGGCCGCCTTGGCGTGGTTACCCAGGACGACACGACCGACCCGGACCTCACGGTGGAGCAGAACCTCGTCGTGTTCGCCGGGTATTTCGGCATCCGGGGGGGCGAGGCGACCCGCCGGGCCCGTGACCTGCTGGAGTTCGTGCACCTGACCGAAAAGCGGCGGGAGAAGATCGAGAACCTCTCGGGCGGAATGAAACGCCGGCTACTGATCGCCCGCGCCCTGGTGAACGCGCCCGAACTGCTGGTGCTGGACGAGCCGACGACCGGCCTGGACCCGCAGGCGCGCCACCTGATCTGGCAGAAGCTCCGGCTTCTCAAGCGCCAGGGGACGACGATGCTGCTCACGACGCACTATATGGAGGAAGCCGAGCAGCTCTGCGACCGCATCCTCATCATGGACGGGGGGCGGATTCTCGATTCCGGCTCCCCGGAAAGCCTCGTGGCCCGGCACGTGGGGGCGGAGGTGGTCGAGGTGTTCCTGGGCGACCGGGAGCCGGCCGAGGTCCTGGGCACGCTCGGCAGCCCCGTCCCCCGCCACGAGATCACCAACGACATGCTGTACCTCTACCTGGACGGACAGGCGGATATCGCCGCCCGTGTGCGGGCGTCGGGATTCACGGAAGTGATCCAGCGCCCGGCGACGCTGGAGGACGTGTTCCTCAAGGTGGCGGGAAGGGAGATTTCCGAATGACGGCGGTCTTCGCGCTTCCGTGGATCGGCATCCGGACGCTCACTGTCTGGAACCGCAACCGGATCGTCTGGATGCAGGGAGCTTGGCTCTCGACGGTCTTTGGCGAGCTGTTCGAGCCGATCCTCTACATCTTCGCCTTTGGCTACGGACTGGGGTCAATGATCCCCGAAATGGGGGGCATGTCCTACATCCATTTCATCGTGCCCGGCGCGCTGGGCCTCAGCATCATGTATTCGTCGTCATTCGAGTGCACCTACGGGTCGTTCACCCGGATGTCGCGGCAGAAGACCTACGAGGCTGTAATGCTGACGCCGGTTGCGCTGGAGGAGGTCGTCGCCGGGGACATCTTCTGGGGCGCGACGAAGGGGCTCATCGGCGGCTTCTTCGTGGTCTGCGTCGTGAGCGTGGCCGGGCTCGCCCAGAGCCCGTATCTCGTGCTGGCCATGCCGGCGTCGTTCCTGGTGGGGCTCACCTTCGCGGCGATGGCGCAGCTCGTGACGGCCCTCGCCCCGAACTACGACTTCTTCACCTACTACTTCACTGTCGTGCTGACGCCCATGTGGCTCCTGAGCGGGGCGTTCTTCCCGGTGGAGACGCTGGGGCCGTTCTGGACCGGAGTGGCCGGTTTCCAGCCCCTGTTCCATGCGGTGACGGTGTTCCGCGAGCTGGCCGCGGGGCGCGTGCATCCCGGCCTGCTGCATCATGTGGCGTGGCTGCTACTCTACGCCTATGTGGCCTTCGCCCTGTCGATCAACCTGATCAAGCGCCGGATCGTGAAGTAGGTCGGACCGGCTCCGCTGGGAGCCCGCACGGCCCGTTCAGGCCTCCGTGGTATAATGGGCAGCGGACAGGGGGCGTCGCGCTCCGTCAAATGATGAGCGGCCTGCCCGGCCCTGAAGGGTCTTGGTGATTACGCAAATTGCTTCTATTTCAGGAAACTCACGTCTTGGGAAACCGGCCGCTGCCTTGGGTTGCGCCCAGCCGGTGAACCGGGCCGCCGCCACGCCTCACCACGGCTCACCACGCTTCACCACACCTCAACACGGGTCAGGACGGCAGAAAGTGATGGAGATCACATAAAAATAACACGTGAAAACAGATAGTTACAGCCACCACGCTTCACCACGGCTCACCACGCCTCATTTGAGGTGAGGCGTGGCCGCTAGCCGAACCTGACCTCTGGGAG